>NZ_JAGXKC010000330.1:0-292 GCF_019091045.1 Stenotrophomonas sp. GbtcB23
TTCAAGGCAGGCAATAGACGGTTTAGTCCTTCCGGTTCAGATCGCTCTTACGGATTAGATGGCGCTGTGGGTACGGTCGGGCAGATCAATCAAGCCATCGCTTTTGCTGCCCCGTCCCTGTCCCATATCTCCAAGACGTTCCAGAGAATCGACGAATGGCTGGATGCTGAGCAGGCCAACCTGCTTGAGGACATTAAGAATGATGATCTTCGCATTGCACTGGTAAGCGTCTGCGGGTTCGTGGACAGGATCATATCCCGCTGCTTGGCTAGGCTTGAGGCGAGCAAGCCAT
>NZ_JAGXKC010000331.1:0-292 GCF_019091045.1 Stenotrophomonas sp. GbtcB23
TGAACCTGATCTTGGTTCCCCACTCGCTGTTGCTGCCGCGCCGATCCAGGCGCAACGTCCGCACGACCCCGCGCCAGTCCGTCCCCGAACTGGCCGCGTGCCTTGCCCGCATTGGCCTGCTGCAAAACCTGATCGTCATCCTTTCCGCCGATGGCGATGCTTACGAGGTGGTGGCAGGCGACCGCCGACTGACCGCCTGGAAGCTGCTGGCGAAGAAGAAGCGCATCCCCGCCGACTACGAAGTGCCGTGCCTGCTGGTGGCCGATGCGTCCGCCCGCACCGTTAGCCTTGC
>NZ_JAGXKC010000332.1:0-291 GCF_019091045.1 Stenotrophomonas sp. GbtcB23
TTCCGGGGAAATGCCCTTCGAATACCGGGCTTTTCGCCGGCACGACCGATCGTGCCTTGAGGGTTTTGGCCTTCAGATCGACCGCTTCGACGCGATCGATCATCTGGAAATATTCGAGCAGCATGAGATTGCCGGCCCGGGAAGATCAGTGACGATCAGCCCTTTGCCGCCCTCAGCTCGTCGATCTTGGCGCAGAGATTCTTGAGAACGAAATATTCTTCGGTCGAAACCTTGCCCTCGTTCACTTCCTGCGTCCACTGTTCCAGCGGGATCTTGATGCCAAATTCCTTG
>NZ_JAGXKC010000333.1:0-291 GCF_019091045.1 Stenotrophomonas sp. GbtcB23
TGCCTTCCAGACCGCCATAGATGGAATAGTCATAGGCGGTGATCTTCACTGTCGCGCGCTGGTCGGGATGGATGAAGGCGATGTCGCGCGGCGAGATCCGGGCTTCGACGAGCAGCTTGTCGTCGAGAGGCACGATCTCCATAAGTTTTCCGTTGGGCGGAATGACCCCGCCGATGGTGGATACCTCGATGTTCTTCACGATGCCCCGCACGGGCGAGCGCAGGGTCAGGCGGGCAAGCGAATCCGACCGCCCCTTCACCACCGGTAGCAGCGAGTTCACGTCGGCATTCG
>NZ_JAGXKC010000334.1:0-290 GCF_019091045.1 Stenotrophomonas sp. GbtcB23
TCCATCTGGGCAGCACCGGTGATCATGTTCTTGACGTAGTCAGCATGGCCCGGGCAATCGACGTGGGCGTAGTGACGGGTCGGGGATTCGTATTCGACGTGTGCGGTCGAGATCGTGATGCCACGGGCCTTTTCTTCCGGCGCGGCGTCGATCGAGGAATAATCCTTGAATTCGCCACCGAAGCGCTCGGCACCGATCTTGGTCAGTGCGGCGGTCAGCGTGGTCTTGCCGTGGTCGACGTGACCGATGGTGCCGACGTTGACGTGCGGCTTGGTGCGCTCGAACTTACC
>NZ_JAGXKC010000335.1:0-290 GCF_019091045.1 Stenotrophomonas sp. GbtcB23
TGCAACAACTGGCGCTGGTGGCCTACGCCTGTCCGCTGGAATCGGTGGATGCTGGACAAGCGACCCTGATGGTCGGTTGCGAAGAGATGTCCGCGCCGGATCCCGATGCTCCGGCGTTGTGCGACCAGCATTGCCAGCGCGATCACATCGCCACGGCCGATGCGAAGGCCCCTCAAGCGCCTTACCAGCCCGCGCTGGCCGCCTCCGCGCTCGTGCAGGCTCTGTTGCCACCGGTACACGCACGATCTATCGGGATGTTCCGGTGTGCGAGTCCGATCCGCCCCCCCTGC
>NZ_JAGXKC010000336.1:0-290 GCF_019091045.1 Stenotrophomonas sp. GbtcB23
GATATGGGCGGTGCGGCTCGGATCGTATTCGATGCGTTCCACGCGCGCCGGCATGCCTTCCTTGTTGCGCTTGAAGTCAATCAGACGCTAATGCTGCTTGTGTCCACCGCCCACGTGACGGGTGGTGATGCGACCGTGGTGGTTACGACCACCGGTATTGCTCTTCGGCTCCAGCAACGCTGCGTGCGGTGCGCCCTTGTGCAGAACGGGCGTAACCACGCGCACGGCCGAATGGCGGCCGGGGGAAGTGGGCTTGAATTTCATCAATGGCATGGGATGTACCTCAGGCC
>NZ_JAGXKC010000337.1:0-290 GCF_019091045.1 Stenotrophomonas sp. GbtcB23
GTCGCCTGCTCGAAAACCATGGCCCGCTGCGCAGGCTCATGGACATGGATGCCATCAGGCTGAGGTAGCTGCCTGCTCTCGGCCCCGCGCGTGCCTGCAAGCTGGTCGCCGCCTTGGAGTTGGCCAGCCGCCATCTGCTGGCCGACCTGCAGCGCGGCGACAGCATCTGCGATCCCGGCTCGGCCGGGCGCTACTTCAAGCTGCGGTTGCGAGCGCGACCCCAGGAGGTGTTCGCCGTGCTGTTCATGGACACGCGCAACCGCACCTTGGCGTATGAAGAGCTGTTCACC
>NZ_JAGXKC010000338.1:0-289 GCF_019091045.1 Stenotrophomonas sp. GbtcB23
AGGTGATGTTCCCGGCAGCGGCAGAACCGATACAGAAACAGGAGGCGTCAAGCGCGGAAACAAGCATGAGCTGCATGAAAGGTGTCCTTCTATTGGGTGGGCGACAGCCGCGTACGGCGGAGTGTCCGCGAATCCACGCACAGCGCATCGGATTCGCCAGACAATTCTGACCACCCAGCCCAAGGGGTCTATGAGATGTGCCTCATCGGAGGGGTGCGCGGGACCCTTCAGCAACCCGGCGTTCATCTACGCACGCACGCTCGTTGCACCCCAATGAGACGGACCTCAT
>NZ_JAGXKC010000339.1:0-289 GCF_019091045.1 Stenotrophomonas sp. GbtcB23
GCTTCGAGCGGCTAGGGGCGAGTACGTCCTGCCCCTGGATGCGGACGACCTGATTGCGCCCCAGTTTGTTGGCGAAGCCGTATCTGCACTGGAGCGATTGGCTGAATTCGATTTCGTTGTGCCACAGGCCGCCTATTTTGACGACGCCTGCCGTTCCAGTCATTTCAAGGATGTTCCCTTTCAGCAATGCATTCCCCTGATTGGCGAAGCCTGGCAGTCAGGGTTATTCGCAAACCGCTACTCGACGGCTACATGCCTGGGGCGAATTGAGGTAATGCGCGCGCCGGCC
>NZ_JAGXKC010000034.1:0-41446 GCF_019091045.1 Stenotrophomonas sp. GbtcB23
GGTCCGGGCTGCACACCGAATCCTGCGGCTACCTGCGCAACCTGCGCGCGGCCACCGCGTTCGCCCAGCGCAACGAACTGGCCCGCCTGGGCGCGCCGGTGGACAGCGCGCGCTGGCGGATGACCGCGCAGACCGTGGACGCGTACCACGACGTGATGAACAACGACATCGCCTTCTCGGCGGCGCTGCTGCAACCGCCCTATTTCGACGTGGAGGCTGACGACGCGCTCAACTACGGCGCAATCGGTGCCGTCATTGGACATGAGATTTCGCATGCGTTCTCGGCCGAATCCAGCCAGTTCGGGCTCGATGGCAGCCTGCAGGGCTGGTGGAGCGATGCCGACCGGCAGCGCGCTGCCGCGATCTCCGCGCGGCTTGCTGCGCAGTCCGACCAGCAGCAGGTGGACGGGCTGCCGCTCAATGGGCGGCTGACCGCCAATGAGAACCTGGCCGACCTGAGCGGCCTGGCGATCGCCTTGGACGCACTGGAATTCGCCCACCGCAACGAGACAGATCCCATGATCGACGGGCTCAGCCGCGAACAGCGCTTCTTCCTCAGCTGGGGCATGCTGTACCGGGAGATGCGGACCCGCGAACGCCTGCAGAGGGACGTGGAAACGGACGTGCACGCCTTCGGCCCCCCACGCGCGGACGTCGGCCCGGCCAACATGCCCGCCTACGCACACGCGTTCCAGTGCCCGCCCGGAGCCCCCATGACCCGCAACGCCTCGGAGCGGGTCGTTTACCTCTAACGCCTACTCACATTTCAAACTGCCAGCTGAACGTGCATACTCCGCGACGGTCGCCCGGGAAGCTTCCGGCGACGTCGCAGCAGGGGCGGGGTCCCTGCGATTGTCACCAAGGGACGGAACATGCGCTTTGCCTTACGCACACTGCTGGCGGCTGCGCTGCTGTCGGGCAGCTTCGCCTGCCTGGCCCAGGCGGCCACCGGCACGCTGGTCATGGAAGTGGACAAGCTGCAATCGGAAGTACCGCTCAGCAAGGAACTGCAGGAACTGATCCGCACCGGCGGCGTGGACTGGGGCATCAAGGGCAACGAACTGGTGCTCACCGTCGTCGATACCCGGTACCTCGACTTCGACTACGGCTTCACCACCCGCTATGGGTACCGGCACGCGTTGCAGCTGCCGGTGGGTACCTACCGGATCACCGCCGTGAGCCGGGAACCCCGCCGCAGCTACAGCGAACAGCGGCTGCTGGACCGGGCGACCTTCGTGAACCGCAACGTGGCGTCTTTCACGATCGAAGCCGGCAAGACCGTCACCGTGCGGGTGGGGCCCGTGATCATGGATGAGGACGCCCTCAACCCGGCGGTATTCATCCCCACCCTGTTCGCCAGCGTGTCCAGCGCGGACGGCGGCGCACCGGGCGGCGCAGCGCCCCGGCGTAAAGCAGTCACCCTGCGCGACAACAGTTCCACCGCCTGGCCGGATTACCGCGGCCCCATCAAGTTCATTCCACGCTGACCAAGGACGACATATGCGTTTTGCCATCCGTTTTGCATTGGCTTCGGTGCTGCTGCTGGGCAGCTTCACCAGCTCGGCCGAATCCGAAACCGGTACCGGTACGCTGGTACTGGATCTCAAGCCGTTCCGTTCCGAAGTGGCGCTCAAGCCCAAGATCGAATCGCAGCTCAAGACCGGCGGCATCGAGTGGGGGCTGCGTGATGGGCAGATGGTGGTCACCCTGCTCAACAAGCGCTTCGTCGATTTCGATGTGAACTACATGACCCGTTACGGCAGCACCCAGACGCTGCAGCTGCCCGCCGGCACCTACCGCCTGACCACGGTCGGGTTCGAACCGCACACCGGTTTCAGCGTGGAGAAAGTGCTGGCCAAGGGTGCCTACGTGAACCCGGACGTCCTGTCATTCACGGTGGAGGCCGGCAAGACCACCACGATGACCATGGAGCCGCTGATCGTCGACGAAGAGCGCACGCTGTTCGCCACCTTCTTCACTCCTACGCTGTTCACCACCGTGGCGGTGGAAGGCAGCGCCGACACCACGGCAGCACCCGCCGAGCCGGTGGCGCTCAACGTGCGCGACGAGCGCTCCATCTCGTGGCCCGATTACAAGGGGCCGCTGAAGTTCGTCGCCAAGTAACAACAAAAAAAGGCCCCGGGAAACCGGGGCCTTCTGTTTGGATCACATCGCCACTCAACCCTTGGCGAATGCCAGCCGGCCTTCGGCCGCATCCACCTGGATCACATCGCCGCCGACGAAGTCGCCGGACAGGATCTTCTGTGCCAAGGGGTTCTCCAGCTGCGCCTGGATCGCGCGCTTGAGCGGGCGGGCACCGTAGATCGGATCGAAGCCCACGTTGCCCAGCAGCTCGAACGCCGCATCGCTGACCTCGATGCGCAGGCCACGTTCGGCCAGCCGCTTTTCCAGGCCCTGCATCTGGATGCGGGCGATCTGCTTGATCTGCACCTTGTCCAGCGGGTGGAACACCACGATGTCGTCCAGCCGGTTGATGAACTCCGGGCGGAAGTGCGCCTGCACCACCCCCATCACCGCCGCCTTCATCTGCGTGTAGGCCTCCGGGCTGTCATCGCTGGACATGTCCTGGATCTGGTGCGAGCCCAGGTTGGAGGTCATCACGATGACGGTGTTGCGGAAGTCCACGGTGCGGCCCTGGCCATCGGTGAGGCGGCCATCGTCCAGCACCTGCAGCAGGATGTTGAACACATCGGTGTGCGCCTTTTCCACTTCGTCGAGCAGGATCAGCGAGTACGGGCGGCGACGCACGGCCTCGGTGAGGTAACCGCCCTCTTCGTAGCCCACGTAACCCGGGGGTGCACCGATCAGGCGCGCCACGCTGTGCTTTTCCATGAACTCGCTCATATCGATGCGGATCATGGCGTCGCTGCTGTCGAACAGGAACTCGGCCAGCGACTTGCACAGCTCGGTCTTGCCCACGCCGGTCGGGCCCAGGAACAGGAACGAGCCGCTCGGCCGGTTCGGGTCGGACAGGCCGGCACGCGAACGGCGCACCGCGTCGGAGACGACCTTGATCGCCTCTTCCTGGCCCACCACCCGCTCATGCAGCACGTCCTCCATGCGCAGCAGCTTGTCGCGCTCGCCTTCCAGCATGCGGTTGACCGGAATGCCGGTCCAGCGCGAGACCACCTCGGCGATCTCCTCGGCGGTGACCCGGTCCTGGACCAGCTTGAACTCGGTGTTTTCCGCTTCCTGCGCCGCGTGCAACTGCTTTTCCAGCTGCGGCAGCTGGCCGTACTGCAGTTCGCTCATGCGGCCGAAGTCCTGGCGCCGCTGCGCCGCTTCCAGTTCCAGCTTCACCTGTTCGATCTGCTCCTTGATCTTGGTGGTGCCCTGCAGCGCGGCCTTCTCCGACTTCCAGATCTCGTCCAGGTCGGAGAACTCGCGCTCCAGCGCATCGATCTCGGTTTCCAGGTCGGCCAGGCGCTGGCGCGAGGCGTCGTCCTTTTCCTTCTTCAGCATCTCGCGCTGGATTTTCAGCTGGATCAGGCGCCGTTCCAGGCGATCCAGTTCTTCCGGCTTGGAGTCGATCTCCATGCGGATGCGCGACGCCGCCTCGTCCATCAGGTCGATGGCCTTATCCGGCAGCTGGCGGTCGGCGATGTAGCGGTGCGACAGCGTTGCCGCGGCCACGATCGCCGGGTCGGTGATCTCCACCCCGTGGTGCACCGCGTACTTTTCCTTCAAGCCACGCAGGATCGCGATGGTGTCTTCCACGCTCGGCTCGCCCACGAACACCTTCTGGAAGCGGCGCTCCAGTGCGGCATCCTTCTCGATGTACTTGCGGTACTCGTCCAGGGTGGTGGCACCCACGCAGTGCAGCTCGCCACGCGCCAGCGCCGGCTTGAGCATGTTGCCCGCGTCCATCGCGCCATCGGCCTTGCCCGCGCCGACCATGGTGTGCAGTTCGTCGATGAACAGGATGATCTGGCCTTCGCTCTTGGCCAGGTCATTCAGCACGCCCTTCAGGCGCTCTTCGAACTCACCGCGGAACTTGGCACCGGCGATCAGCGCGCCCATGTCCAGCGACAGCACGCGCTTGCCGCGCAGGCCCTCGGGCACTTCGTCGTTGATGATGCGCTGGGCCAGCCCTTCCACGATGGCGGTCTTGCCCACGCCCGGTTCGCCGATCAGCACCGGGTTGTTCTTGGTGCGGCGCTGCAGGACCTGGATGGTGCGGCGGATTTCCTCGTCGCGCCCGATCACCGGATCCAGCTTGCCGCTCTCGGCACGCGCGGTCAGGTCGATGGTGTACTTCTCCAGCGCCTGGCGCTGTTCTTCGGCATTTTCCGACTGCACGCTTTCGCCGCCACGAATCTTGTCGATGGCCGCGTCGATCTTGTTTTTGTCGGCACCGGCAGCGCGCAGCGCCATGCCCAGCGTGCCGCCATCGTCGAGCGCGGCCAGCACGAACCACTCGCTGGCGATGAACGCATCGCCATGCTCCTGGGCCAGTTTGTCGGTCTTGTTGAGCAGCCGGTTCAGGTCATTGCCGATCGACAGGTTGCCTTCCTGCCCGGATACCTTCGGCAGGGCGTCCAGCGCCTCGCTCAGGCGCTCGCGCAGCACCGGCACGTTGACCCCCGCCTGGGCCAGCAGCGGGCGCGTGCTGCCGCCCTGCTGGTCGAGCAGCGCAGTGAGCACGTGCACCGGTTCGATGATGTTGTGGTCGCGGCCCACGGCCAGCGACTGTGCGTCCGCCAGCGCCTGCTGGAAACGCGAGGTGAGTTTGTCCATCCGCATGGGGGAATCCTCGATATGTTGCCGCTGGCCGAGCCAGCACTATCTGACAGATGCGGTTATGCAGGCGTGTTTCAAGGGGGGATGAGAACGCATTCAGGCCCCGGACGACGTGGCGGCGACATCCCCATCACGCCTGCTTGGCAGCGCAGGCCGGAGGCTGGGCGCTCCTGTCGCGGAGCGTGCGCATGCATTACGAGCTGTACTACTGGACCGGCATCCAGGGCCGGGGCGAGTTCATCCGTCTTGCGCTGGAAGACGCTGGCGCCTCCTATACGGACATGGCGCGGGTGCACGGCGACGAGGTGATGCAGCCGTTCCTGGCCGGCAAGGCCGAGGGGTTGCGCCCGTTCGCGCCGCCGTTCCTGGTCAGTGGGCGGCAGGTGATCGCGCAGGTGGGCACGATCCTCGATCATCTGGGGCCGGAGCTGGGGCTGGTACCCGAAGCCGCCTCACGCCGGGTGCAGGCATTGCAGCTGCAGCTGACCATCGCCGACCTGGTCGCGGAGATCCACGACACCCACCATCCCATTGTGGCCTCGAAGTACTACGAAGACCAGAAGAAGGAAGCCAAGGCGCGCGCCGCGTCGATGCGGGACGAGCGGTTGCCGAAGTTCCTGGGCTGGTTTGAAAGCGTGCTGGAGGCCAATGGCGGCCTGCACCCGCTGCGCGAGCACTCGTACGTGGACCTGTCGCTGTTCCAGCTGCTGAGCGGGCTGGATTACATGTTCCCGCGCCGCATGCAGGCACTGCGGCCGTCGCTGCCGCTGCTGCATGCACTGAAGGACCGGGTGGAGCGGCGACCGAACATCGCCGCATACCTGGCCTCGGAACGCCGCTTGGCGTTCAACACCAACGGGATCTTTCGCCACTACCCGGAATTGGACGCGGACGCGTGACACATTCCTTGGGCCGACCAACGGTCGGCGCTACGGAGCGCCTCGGACGGAGGCTTGTCCCGGTAGCGCCGACCGTTGGTCGGCCCAGGCGGTCTACGCCGCGTCCTTTTCCCGTGCGGGCACCGGAATAACGGACAACAGGCCCAGCAGCGCCGCCAGCGCAACATACGCGCCCGCGAACTGCCACATGATCTGCTCCGGCAAGCCTTCCAGCGTCCACGGCAGGTAGATCCCACCGCGCGGATCGACCGAGTGGATCAGCCCGAACAGGGTCAGCGCCGCGGCCACCAGCAGGATCCCGGAAGAGCGCAGCAGCCTGCCGTCGATCATCGCCACCACCGCGGCAATCCACAGCATCGAGGTGATGATGAAGCCATTGCCCAGAGTGAAGATCACCGCCAGCTCCGGCAGCCCGTGCCCATCGAGCGTGGTCGTCATCGCCACCAGCTGCTCGGGCGGGATCCAGCCCGGCGCCTTGATCGCCAGCAGGTAGGCCACCGACGGCAGGAACCCCAGCACCATCGCACCGGCATGCTCGCGCGGGGTGGCCTGGAACGCCTGGGTGGTGATGTCGATGGCCACGTACACGATGATCGGCGCCAGCACCGCCAGCGGCAGCCACTGCACCAACCCGGAAATCACCCCCAGCATGCCGCCGATGCCCACGAACAGGCCGGTCAGCAGCGTGTAGCCGCTGCGCGCGCCCATGTGCTTGTACGCCGGCTGGCCGATGTACGGCGTGGTCTGCGCCACGCCACCGCACAGGCCGGCCACCAGCGTGGCCACCGCCTCCACCAGAAGGATGTCGCGGGTGCGGTAGTCATCGCCGGCCGCACGTGCGCTTTCGGAGACGTTGATGCCGCCCACCACCATCAGCAGGCCGAACGGCAGCAGCAGCGGCAGGTAGGTGATCGCCGTGGGCAGGCCATCGATGAAGCCCAGCGTCGGCCACGGCAGCACCATCTGCAGCGGGGTCCACTCGGGCACCTTGAAGCCCGGTGCACCCAGCCCGGCCAGGCCGAGCCCGTAATACAGCACCGTGCCGAACACGAACGCCACCAGCACGCCCGGCGCGCGGATCGGCAGCTTGCGCTTGGCCACCAGCACGTACAGCAGCAGGCCCAGCGTGACGAAGCCGACCACCGGAGAGCGCAGCGTTTCCAGCAGCGGCAGGAAGCCCATCAGCACGATCGCGATGCCGGCGATGGAGCCCAGCAGCGAAGCGCGTGGCAGCGCGCGGGTTACCGCCTCGCCGAAGAAGGACAGCACGGTCTTGAGCACGCCCATGATCACCAGTGAGGCCATGCCCAGCTGCCAGGTGGCAATGGCCGCATCGTGCGGAGCCAGCCCCTGCGCCTTGAAGGCCAGGAACGCCGGGCCCAGCACCAGCAGCGCCATGCCGATGCTGGTCGGCGCATCCAGGCCGAGCGGCATCGCGGTGACGTCATCGCGGCCGGTGCGCGCGGCCAGCCGCCGCGCCATCCAGGTGTAGAGCACGTTGCCGACCAGCACGCCGAAGGCGGTGCCGGGGAACATGCGCCCGAACACCACGTCGGCGGGGAACTGGAAGATGCCGACCAGCGCCATCGCGATGAAGCCGAGGATCGACAGGTTGTCGACCACCAGGCCGAAGAAGCCATTGAGATCGCCGGCGACGAACCAGCGGGGGCGTCCGGAGACAGGAGCGGATGCAGACATGCGAGGGGGCACGGGGTGGGGGGTACCCGATGGTAGGCGTTCATTGCGCCCGGCGACAGACGCATGCGTGGAACACCGGGGCGCGCCCCGTACCGACCAACGGTCGGTACCTACCGGCCGGGCGACCGCCATGTGCCCGTACCGACCAACGGTCGGTACCTACCGGCGGGCGACCGCCGTTGGCCGGTAGGTCACGACCGTTGGTCGTGACGTTCGTCAGACACCCTTACGGCTTGTTGAGGAAATTGTTCGCCAACAGGTCCCGCACGTCCCCTACCCGCCCGTGCAGCAGCGCCTTGGCCGCATACAAGGCGGTACCGGCCACCTGCTTGGCCTCCACCTGCGGCGGCATCACCAGCTCGGTCGGGCTGGTGTGCACGTCCAGCAGCGCCGGGCCGGGGTGGGCCAACAGGTCCTGCACCGCCTGCTCCAGGTCTTCGCTGCGGGTCACGGTGCGACCGTAGAAGCCGATCACCTCGGCCAGGCGGCCGAAATCGGGGTTCTTCAGGTCGGTGTAGTTATCCAGCAGGCCCTGCACCTTCTGCTCAAGCTCAACGAAGTTCAACGAGCTGTTGTTGTAGACCACCACCTTGATCGGCAGGTTCTCCTGCACGGCGGTGAGCAGCTCGCCGAGCAGCATCGCGATGCCGCCATCGCCGCACATCGCGATCACCTGCCGGCCCGGGAACGCCTTCTGCAGGCCCAGCGCCTGCGGCAGGGCATTGGCCATCGTGCCGTGCAGCAGGCTGGTCAGCGTACGGCGGCGGCCGTTGGCGCGGATATGGCGCAGGATCCACACCATCGGCGAACCGCAGTCGGCGGTAAACAGCGCATCGTCATCGCCATGCCGGTCGAGCAGCGCGGTGAGATGCTGCGGATGGATCAGCTCGCCCTCACCCGGGTGCTCCTCCTTATCGCGGGTCTCCAGTGCCTTCTCGCGGTGGCCGATGCACTCGTCCAGGAAGCTGCGGTCCTCGCGCTCCGGCAGCAGCGGCAGCAGCGCCTCCAGGGTCGGGCCGATGTCGCCCACCACGCCCAGATGCACCGGGTGGCGCCGGCCCAGGTGGCTGCCATCGCGGTCGACCTGGATCAACGTCGCCTTGTCCGGATAGTACTGGCCCCAGGCGAAATCGGCGCCGAGCAGCAGCAGCGTGTCGCACGCCATCAGCGTGTGGTAGCCCGATTCAATGCCGAAAATGCCGGTCATGCCCATGTTGTACGGGTTGTCATGCTCCACGAAATCCTTGGCCCGCGAGGTGTGCGCGATCGGCGCCTTGAGGTGCGCGGCCAGCGCGACAAGTTGATCGTGCGCGTGCTCGCAGCCGGCACCGGCATAAATGCCGATGCGCTTGCCCGCGCCGATCAGCGCCGCGATGCGCTGCAGTTCGTCGTCGTTGGGGCGCAGCACTGGCTGGGTGTAGTGCACGGAAAACGGCTGATCGTCCTTGACCTCGGCTTCAGCAATGTCGGCAGGCAGGATCAGCACCGCCACGCCGCGCCGGCTGATCGCCGCCTGGCAGGCCAGGGTCGCCATCCGCCGCGCCTGCGCCGGGGTGTACACCTGCTCGCAGAACACGCTGCAGCTGGCGTACACCGCCTTGAAGTCGACTTCCTGCGGGAACTCCATGCCCAGCTCGGTGGTGATCACCTGGCTGGCGATCAGCACCAGCGGCGTGCGGTTGCGGTTGGCCTCGAAGATGCCGTTGATGAAATGCAGCCCACCCGGGCCGCAGGAGCCCGCGCACGCAGTGAGCTGGCCACTGATCAGCGAATCCGCACCGGCCGCGAACGCGGCAGCCTCTTCATGGCGCACGTGCACCCAGTCGATATCACTGCGATGGATCGCATCGGTGACATGGTTGAGGGTGTCGCCGACGATGCCGTAACAGTGCCGCACACCGGCGGCCTGCAGGGTATCGACGACGATTTCGGCAACGCGCTTGCTCATGGCGGCACTTCCACGCTCTGGGGGAAGTGCCAGCCTAGACCCGCGCAGGTGACATCGGTGTGCGAATGCACGCCGATTCATACCAAGGTAGGTACCGACCGTTGGTCGGTTCAAGGTAGGTACCGACCGTTGGTCGGTACGCTGTCAGAACGACACGTCCACCGCCTGCTGCGACCACAGCACCGACTGGTGCTTCGTCGCCCGCTTCCATGCCAGGCGGATCGCCTCGATGTCCGCGCGGCGCTGCGGGGTATTTTCGTGCAGCACCACCAGCACCTTGGTACGCAGGCGGTTGGGCTCCTTGGCGCCGCGGAACAGCCACTGGCCGTAGGCATCGAACACGGTCAGGCCATCCGGGAAGCGCGGGGTGACCTGCTTGTCCAGGAAGTCGCGCCACTGCGCCTCGCTGATTGCATCGGTCTGCTTGCGGTCGGAGGCACCGCTCTCCTCGCCTACGCCGAAGTACAGCTCGCTGCGCACCCAGTTGGTCGCCGCATCCGGGCGGGCGGCGTCGCCCTGGAGGGTGGCGGTGGCCGATTCGGGGGCGCGCGGGGTCGGGCTGGTCGTGGTGGCGCAGCCGCCGAGGGCGAGGAAGGCGGCCAGCAGGAGGGGGGAAAGCTTCATGGTGCGGGGGCTCCGGGTGTTGCGAGGGTTCCGTGGGACACGCATGGCGTGTCGCTACGTGATGGACAGAGTCCGGGATCGATGCTGATCACCTCCGGTTATCTGCTGATAGCCGTCTGTATTGGGACTTGCATCACAGGTGGGGTTCACGCCAAGATAATATATCGCTTCATCCGGATGGAACAATAGTTTCATCTGGGACCAGCCGGGCAGCGCCCGGCACCACCCTCCCCCCGTTTTGCTGCTGGAGCCTGCATGTCCCGTCCGTCCGCGTCGCGCCTTGGCCTTGCCATTGCCCTGGTCCTGTCCTCTCCCCTGCTGGCCCAGGACCTCCATGCGCAGGACGCGCCCGCCTCCGCCACCACGCTGGACACGGTGATCGTCACCGGCACCCGCGCCATCGACCGCACCGTGCTCGAATCGACCTCGCCGGTGGATGTGCTCACCGCCGAGGACATCCGCCGCGCCGGCGTGGTCAATGGCGAACTGGGCAGCGCGCTGCAGGCGCTGCTGCCTTCGTTCAACTTCCCGCGCCAGTCCAACTCCGGCGGTGCCGACCACGTGCGCGCCGCCCAGCTGCGCGGGCTGTCGCCCGACCAGGTGCTGGTGCTGGTGAACGGCAAGCGCCGCCACACCAGCGCGCTGGTGAACACCGACAGCAAGATCGGCAAGGGCACCACCCCGGTGGACTTCAACTCCATCCCGGTCAGCGCCATCAAGCGCATCGAAGTGCTGCGCGACGGCGCCGGCGCGCTCTACGGCTCGGATGCGGTGGCCGGTGTGATCAACGTGATCCTGGACGACGCCCCGGAAGGCGGCGCCATCGAAGCCAGCTTCGGTGCCAACCACACCGACCTCAAGCCGATCGACCGCACGCTCACCGATGGCCAGACCAGCTTCGCCAGCGCCAAGGTCGGCACCGCGCTGGGCGAAGACGGCGGCTTCCTGCGCGTGGGCCTGGAGCTGAAGAACCGCGAAGGCACCAACCGCGCCGGCTTCGACCAGATTCCGCCGTGGGACCAGACCGATACGAACCTGGCCCTGCAGGGCCAGCGCAACTACGTGCTCGGGGATGGCAAGACCAAGGACCTCAACGCCTGGATCAACACCGAGCTGCCATTCGGTGAAACCTCGAAGTTTTACTTCTTCAGCACCTTCAACCAGCGCGACAGCGAAGGCGCCAACTATTTCCGTTACCCCGACAGCGACGCCAACTGGACCGAGCTGTACCCCAACGGCTACCGCCCGGTTTCCGAAGGCGAGAACCGCGACGTGCAGGCCGTGGCCGGTGCCAAGGGCCAGTGGGGCGAGTGGAACTACGACGCCAGCCTGGATTACGGCTTCAATGACTTCACTTACCGCCTGCGCAACTCGCTCAACGCCTCGCTGGGCCCGGGCAGCCCGACCCGTTTCAAGACCGGCGATTACCGCAATGAACTGACCGTGGGCAACTTCGACCTCGGCCGTGTGTTCACCCAGGGCGACAACACCCACAGCCTCGGCCTGGGACTGGAAGCGCGCCGCGACCACTTCCAGACCCGCCCCGGTGACCCCGCCAGCTACGCCGCCGGCCCCTACACCGACCGCCCGACCGGCTCGCAGGCCGGTGGTGGGCTGACCCCGCAGGACGCCACCTCGCTCCGCCGCGACGTGACCAGTGCGTATGCCAGCCTGTCCAGCCAATTCGGCGAACACTTCTCCAGCGACCTGGCCGCACGCTACGAGCACAGCGACGATTACGGCGGCGAGCTCACCGGCAAGCTGGGCCTGCGCTATGAGTTCACCCCGGCGTTCGCACTGCGTGGCGCGATCTCCAACAACTTCCGCGCGCCGTCGCTGGCGCAGATCGGTTATGAATCCACCTCCACCGGTTACAACGCCGCCGGCCAGCTCGTGCAGGGCCGCACGCTGTCGGTGAACAACCCGATCGCGCGCGGTCTGGGCGCTACCGACCTGAAGCCGGAAAAGTCGGTCAACACCAGCCTGGGCTTCACCAGCCGCATCGGCGACCACTTCGACCTGTCGCTGGACTTCTACCAGATCGATATCGATGACCGCATCGCGCTGTCGGAGAGCATCACCGGCGATGCGCTCACCGATTACGTGCAGCAGCAGTTCGGCCTGGCCGGGCTGCAGAGCGCCAATTTCTTCGTCAACGCCGCCGATACCCGCACGCGCGGCGCCGAGCTGGTGACCAACTGGCGGCAAGGGCTGGGCGATGGGGAACTGGTGCTGACCGGCACCTACGCCTACAACAAGACCACGTTGAAGAACGTGCTGGCCACGCCGGCGAGCCTGTTGGCGCTGGATCCGGACTACGTGCTGTTCGGCCTGGAAGAGACCAACACCCTGACCGATGCCACGCCGCGCACGCGGGCGCAGCTGGCGGCGACCTGGGCCAATGATCGCTGGACGCTGAGCAGCTGCCTGAGTCGTTACGGCAGCGTGACCCGGGTGTTCAACTTCGGCGATGGGTATGTGCCGCGGCAGACGTATGGGGCCGAGTGGCAGCTGGATGCCGAGGTGGAGTACCGGATCACGCCGCAGTGGAGCGTGGCGCTGGGTGGGCAGAACCTGACCGACAATTATTCGGATCTGTCCAACGAGGACATCTATTACTTCGGCAACCTGCCGTATGACGTGCTGTCGCCGATTGGCAGCAATGGTGCCTATTATTACGGGCGCGTTCGTTACACGTTCTGATCATTGGCAGCGCCAGGCAGGGCCTGGCGCTACCGGGCGCGTTTGAATGGAAGCGTGATCGTCTACTGGACGATCACGCTTCCGGTGGCATGTTGGCAGCATGGCCAACGACTACCCCCTCCGTCCGCCGCCACCACTGCTGGACAATGCGTGCGCGCTGTTCCTGGACGTGGATGGCACCCTCATTGAATTTGCCGACGACCCCGAGGCCGTTACCCTGCTGCCCGAGGTGCGCGAGGCCATCGGCCGCATCAGCGACCGGCTCGACGGTGCGGTTGCCCTGATCAGCGGGCGACCGCTGGCCCAGCTGGACCGCCTGTTCGCGCCACTGCACCTGCCCGCCGCTGGCCTGCACGGCCACCAGGTGCGTGGCATGGGCGGTGACACCCACGCCGTTGACGGCCGCACCGCCACTGACAGCGACACCAGCGAATGGCTGCACGCCGTGCACCAGCAGGCCATGCGGTTCGCGCATGGCCATCCCGGCGTGCTGGTCGAAGACAAGGGCCGCAGCCTGGCCCTGCATTGGCGTGGCGCGCCGCATGCCGCCAACGAAGTGCGTGCGTTCGCCGAACGCCACATCGGCGGCAACACCGGGTACCGGCTGCAGCCCGGCGACCACGTGGTGGAATTCATTCCCGAAGGCAGCGACAAGGGCCGCGCGATCCGCCAGCTCATGCAGCAGCAGCCCTTCCGCGGCCGCATTCCCGTGTTCCTGGGCGACGACCTGACCGACGAGTACGGCTTCGATGCCGCCAACACCCTGCATGGCTGGAGCGTGCTGGTGGGCGAACGCGAGCCCAGTGCCGCAGTCTTCGCCCTGCCGCGTGTGCGCGACGTACACCGCTGGCTGCAGGAAAATGCTGACTGATGTACCCAGAGACCCCCACCCATGACTGATTCCAACCTGGACCTTGGCGTGGTCGGCAACGGCAGCTTCGGCGCGTTGATCGACCGGCACGCCCGCGTCGTGTGGAGCTGCCTGCCCACCTTCGACGGCGACCCCACCTTCTGCGCACTGCTGCAGCCCAACCAGCAGGTCGGTGGCGATTTCGCCATTGAACTGGAAGACATGGTCAGCAGCGAACAGAGCTACCTGACCAACACCGCCATCCTGCGCACCGTACTGCACGACAAGCACGGCGGCTCGCTGGAAATCATCGACTTCGCCCCACGCTGGCGCCAGAACGATCGTTTCTACCGGCCGGTAAGCCTGATCCGCCAGGTGCGCCCGCTGGGCGGCAACCCGCGCATCATCGTGCGCGCCCGCCCGCTGGCGGACTGGGGCGCGCGCGTGCCCGAGGCCACCTGGGGCAGCAACCACATCCGCTGGGTGCTGCCCGACCACGTGCTGCGCCTGACCACCGACGTGCCGCTGCGCTTCGTGCGCGATGAGCTGCCGTTCGTGCTCAGCCACCCGGTGCACCTGGTGCTGGGCGTGGACGAATCGCTGAACCGCTCGCTCAGCGGCTATGTGCAGGAATCCTTCCAGCGCACGCGCGATTACTGGCGCGAATGGGTGCGCTATCTGTCCATTCCGCTGGAATGGCAGGACGCGGTGATCCGCAGTGCGATCACCCTGAAGCTGTGCCAGTACGAAGACAGTGGCGCCATCATCGCCGCCATGACCACCTCCATTCCCGAGGCGCCCGGCAGTATCCGCAACTGGGATTACCGCTACTGCTGGCTGCGCGATGCCGCCTTCGTGGTGCGCGCGCTGAATCGCCTCGGCGCCACCCGCACCATGGAACAGTTCCTGGGCTACATCTTCAATCTCGCCACCGGCGATGGCAGCCTGCAGCCGCTGTACGGCATCGGCTTCGAGGCCAAGCTGGAAGAAAGCGAAGTAGCCTCCCTCGATGGCTACCGTGGCATGGGCCCGGTACGGCGCGGCAACCTGGCCTGGGTGCAGCGCCAGCACGATGTGTACGGCAGCGTGGTGCTGGCGTCCACCCAGCTCTTCTTCGACCGCCGCCTGCAGGATCCCGGCGACGCCCACACCTTCGCGCGGCTGGAACCGCTGGGCGAACAGGCCTTCGCCCTGCACGACGTGCCCGACGCAGGCCTGTGGGAATTCCGCGGCCGCACCGAAGTACATACCTACACCAGCGCGATGTGCTGGGCCGCCTGCGACAGGCTGTGCAAGATCGCCGTGCGCCTGAAGCTGGACCACCGCGCCGAGTACTGGCGCGACCGCGCCAACACCATCCACGCGCGCATCCTGCGCGAGTCCTGGAGTGACGAGCTGGGCCACTTCACCGACACCTACGGCGGCCACCGCCTGGATGCCTCGCTGCTGCTGCTGGCCGACATCGGCTTCATTGCCGCCGATGATGCGCGTTTCGTCGCCACCGTCGAGGCCATCGGCCGTGACCTCAAGCACGGCAACGCGCTGTACCGCTACGTGGCGCCGGATGATTTCGGCGAGCCGGAAACCAGCTTCACCATCTGCACGTTCTGGTACATCGACGCATTGGCTGCCATCGGCCGCCTGGACGAAGCGCGCGAGATGTTCGAAATGCTGCTCGAGCGCCGCAACCACCTGGGTCTGCTCTCCGAAGACCTGGCCTTCGACAATGGCGAGGCCTGGGGCAACTTCCCGCAGACCTATTCGCACGTGGGCCTGGTCACCGCCGCCATGCGGCTCTCGCGCAGCTGGCAGGAGGCCTCATGAGCCGCCTTGTCGTGGTGTCCAACCGCGTGGCCGCGCCCGGCGTGGCCGCCCCGGGTGGGCTGGCGGTGGGACTGTTGGCCGCACTGAAGGAACGCGGTGGGCTGTGGTTCGGCTGGAGCGGCAAATCCGTACGCGATGACAGCGGCGAGCTGCACGAGCAGACCGAGGGTGACATCCGCTACGTCACCATGGACCTGAACAAGCGCGACGTCGACGGCTACTACAACGGCTTCGCCAACCGCACCCTGTGGCCGCTGCTGCACTTCCGGCTGGATCTGGTGGACTATGACCGCGCCACCCGCGAAACCTACCGCCGGGTCAACGCGCTGTTCGCCGAAAAGCTGGCGCCGCTGCTGCGCGAAGACGACATCGTGTGGATCCACGATTACCACCTGATCCCGCTGGCCTCGCTGCTGCGCGAACGTGGCATCGGCTGCCGCATCGGCTTCTTCCTGCACGTGCCGATGCCCTCGGCCGACCTGCTGCAGGCCATGCCCGACCACCTGCGGCTGTTCTCCAGCCTGTACGCCTACGACCTGGTCGGCTTCCAGACCCAGCGCGACGCCGATCGCTTCCAGTCCTACGTGCGCCTGTTCGCCGGCGGCAAGGTGCTGCCCGATGGCATGCTGGAAGCCCCCGGCGGTCGCCGTTTCCGCGCCGCCGCGTTCCCGATCGGCATCGATACCGCGCACATCGAACGCCAGGCCAAGGCCGGCGCCAACAAGCCGGCCGTGCGCGACCTGCGCAACAGCCTGCGCGACCGCCAGCTGGCGATCGGCGTGGACCGGCTGGACTACTCCAAGGGCCTGCCCGAACGCTTCCAGGGTTTCGAGCGCTACCTGCAGCGCCACCCCGACCAGCGTGGCAGCCTCACCTACCTGCAGATCGCCCCGGTATCGCGCGGCGATGTCACCGAGTACCGGCAGCTGCGCAGCCAGCTGGAACAGATCGCCGGCCACATCAACGGCGGCTTTGCCGAACCGGACTGGACCCCGCTGCGCTACGTGAACCAGAACTTCGCGCATGCCACCCTCACCGGCTTCTATCGCGCCGCCGCCGTCGGCCTGGTCACTCCGCTGCGCGATGGCATGAACCTGGTGGCCAAGGAGTACGTGGCCTCGCAGGACCCGGAAAACCCCGGTGTGCTGGTGCTGTCGCTGCTGGCCGGCGCGGCCGACGAAATGAAGCAGGCGTTGCTGGTGAATCCGCACGACCTGGATGGCGTGGCCGATGCCATCGCCACCGCCGCCACCATGCCGCTGCGCAAACGCGTGGAGCGTTGGCAGGCGATGATGGATCACCTGCGCACCCATGACATCAACCACTGGCGCCAGAGCTATCTGGAGGCACTGGAAAACGGCTGATTACGACATGTTGTCGGGCCAGAAATGTGTCGCTTCTGGCCTGAACTCGCACCCGCCATGCGCATCATCCGCTGTGATGCGCTCGTTTTAGGAGTGTGTCGTTTTCTGCACTTCCCGCGGTGGAAATCCCGATAAGCGAAGCGTGCCATTTCGATAGGCCTCCTAAATCGTCGGAAACTACGACCGATTCGCAACCTGCGGCGCGCGCAACTTTCATTTTTCGTTGACAGGCCGGTCCGACATTGACTCCCGCAACGCCCGTGCATGCCGCAGGGGCTGGAACCGGGAATCGGATTGATGTCACTGCTGGATCGCTTCATCGAAGACACCGCCCTGCACATGGGCCTTGGCCACCGCGCGCGCAACCTGGTGGACGTGCTGGTCGATTACATCCGCGGCCTGCCGGGCGGCATCCATGGCCTGCGCCGTCGTTTCGATGCCGTGGGCCTGGGCAGCCGTTTTCCCGGTGATGAACGGCCCTCGCGGCTGCTGGCCAGCCAGCTGGAATGCGTGATCGGCCGCGAAGAGCTGGCCGTGCTGGCGCGGCGGGCCGCCTTCCCTACCGGCATGTTCGCGGTGGTGGCTTCCGACCTGCTGCCGGGTCTGCTGGATGTCCTGGAGCAGGAAGCCCGCAGCGCGCAGGCGCCCCATCCCGTGAAGCAGGCGGCGCCGCGAAGCCCTACCCTGCGCCTGGTACGGGGCACCGCCGCGCGCGGGCTGCTGTGGGTGATGGTAGCCGGCGTGCTGCTGTGCCTGACCGGCTGGATCCACCAGAAGACCCGGCTGAGTACCGGTGCCGCGCCGACCTATGCCGACCAGCAGCACCCGCCCCGGCTGTCGCTGGTGAACAGCGGCGGCGTGATCGACGTACGCGGCCGCCTGCCAGGCGAGGCCGACCGCCGCCGCGTATGGAGCGCGCTGGTGGCCCAGTACGGCCAGGGCGGGGTCACCGGTGACATCCTGCGTGACCCACAGGCACAGGCCCCGCGCTGGCTGGACCGGCTGGTGACATTGGCCCCGGTGCTGCGCCATCCCGGGCTTTCGCTGTCATTTACCGGCGACGCGCTGCACGTGGACATGACCCGGCTGCCGGAAGGGGACCGGATCGCGGTGTCCAATACCCTGCGCCGCGCGTTTGGCCACCTGCAGGTGAGCGGGCTGTGGGACGCGGGCCGGATCGCGCTGGCGCAGCTGCCGGCCCAGCCCGAACCGCACGAACTGGTGGCGGCGTTGAACCAGGGCAAGGTCGGGTTCGAGCACAAGTCGCCGGTGCTGCGGGCCGATGGGCGCGACATGCTGCGGGCCAGTGCGCAGGCGATCCTGGCCGCCGGGCCCGGTGTGCGCCTCGAAGTGGGCGGGCATACCGACAGCCTGGGGGCTGCCGAAACCAACCTGCAGCTGAGCCAGCAGCGCGCGGATGTGGTGGTGGCAGAACTGCAGGCGTTGGGGGTGCCGGCCAGTGCGCTGGAGCCGCGCGGGTATGGCGAAGAACATCCGGTGGCCGACAACCGGTTGGAAAGTGGGCGGGACCGTAATCGGCGGATTGAATACAGCGTTCTTCAGTGACACGCGCGTCCGCGCGCCTTCAATCGAGAAAGCGCGCCGCCTGCGCCGGTGTGGGCAGGAAACACTGCTCATGCCGGCCAAACCACCGGTACCGGTTACGCGCCAGCGCGCGATACGCACGATCGCGCCACCCACGCGGCACCACCCGCAGCACGTGCGCGGCCTTCCACGCCCCACCCAACCCGGCGAGCACCCGCACGATGGCATCGGTATCGCTCCATGCGCGACCCTGTTTCACCAGCAGGAACGACAACGGGTCATCCGGATCCAGCCCGTGCTGCTGCAGCAACGCGCGCCCATGCGCCCCCTGCATCGCCGCGAACCGGTAGCGCCCCCGCTGATCAAACCGCAGCAGGAACCGCACCCAGCGGCTGCAAAGCGCGCAAACGCCATCAAACACGATCACCGCACCGGCATCGGGGCTCACGGCGCCATCCACGCCAACGTCGCCATCCGCCCGGTCCGTCGATCCCTCCGATGCGAATAGAACCGCTCCGGCTCGGCAATCGTGCTCAGCTGCCCACCACTGATCCCGCCCGGGTCCACCCCGGCCGCCACCAGCCGCCGCCGCGCCAGCGCGTACAGATCCACCTTCCAATGCCCCGGGCGGGTGGCCACGAAGGCTTCCGCCGCCCCCGCATCCAGATCCACGAACGCCGCGAACACGTCCGCACCAATCTCGTACTCGGCCGGCCCGGCGGCCGGCCCCAGCCACGCCTGCAACCCGCCCGGCGGTGTACGCATCGCCGCCACCGTGGCTTCCAGCATGCCGTCGGCCAAGCCACGCCAACCGGCATGGGCGGCCGCGATCTCGCGGCCATCGCGCGCGGCCAGTACGACCGGCAGGCAGTCGGCGGTCAGGATCGCCAGCACCACCCCGGGCACCGAGGTCACCGCCGCATCGGCGGTGGGTTCGGCGTCAATGCCGCCCTCCACGGGTGGCGCATCAAACCGCAGCACCCCCGTGCCATGCACCTGGCGCAGCCAGTGGGGTCCCGAGGGCAGGCCCAGCCCGGCCTGCAGCAGCGCGCGGTTGCGCGCCACCTGGTCCGGGTCGTCGCCGTCGGCGGCGGTGCGGTTGCCCATGTTGAACTGGTCGAATGGCGCCTTCGAGCCGCCTGCGCCGTGGCGCAGGGTGGTCAGCGCATGCACCCCGGGCGCGGCCGCCCAGTCGGCGGCCAGCACCGGCAGCAGCGCGGCGTGCGGCGAATCAGAGGCCACGGGCGCAGCCATCAGCGGCGACCGCGTTCCAGCTCGGTGAACCGCTTGGTGTCTTCACGCAGCGCGTCCAGCAGCGCCACCATGTCGGCCGGCAGCGGCGCGCTGTTGCGGATCGGCTCACCGGTGATCGGGTGGGCGAACTCCAGCGTTTCAGCATGCAGCGCCTGGCGCTTGAAGCCGCGAAGCTGCGCGACCAGCTCGTCGGTGGCGCCCTTGGGCAGCTTCAGCGCCCCGCCGTACAGCGAATCGCCCACGATGGCGTGCTTGAGGTGCGCCATGTGCACGCGGATCTGGTGGGTACGCCCGGTTTCCAGGCGGCACTCCAGCGCGGTGTGGGCGCGGAAGCGCTCACGCAGGCGGTAATGGGTCACCGCGTCCTTGCCGTCCTCGCGCACCGCCATGCGGATGCGGTCGCGCGGGTGGCGGTCGATCGGCGCATCGGCGGTACCGCCGGAGACCAGCGCGCCCACCACCACCGCCAGGTACTGGCGGTGCACGTTGCGCGCGGCCAGCTGCTCCACCAGCGCGGTCTGCGCCTGGATCGTGCGGGCCACCACCATCACCCCGCTGGTGTCCTTGTCCAGGCGGTGCACGATGCCCGCGCGCGGCAGCACCGACAGGCCCGGGTCGCGGAACAGCAGCGCGTTGACCAAGGTGCCGGTGGGGTTGCCCGCACCGGGGTGGACCACCAGGCCGACCGGCTTGTTGATCACATAAACGTGTTCATCCTCGTACAGGATGTCCAGCGGGATGTCCTCGGGCTCGGCGTGGGTCTGGGTGTCGAGCACGACATGCAGGCTGGCCACCTCGCCGCCGCGGACCGGGTCGCGCCCGCGCACGGGTTCGCCGTCCAGCAGCACGTCCCCGGACTTGATCCACTCGCTCAGCTTGGAGCGGGAGAATTCGGGGAACAGGTCGGCCAGCACGGCGTCAAAGCGCCGCCCGGCGGCGGTATCGGGCACGACGGCCTGACGGGTGGATTCGGTTTCAGAAGCGTTATCGGACATGGGGAGCACACCGCAGGAAGACAAATTGGGGGTCCCGGCGACCAGTTTCAGTCGCAGGACAGGCCACTAGGCTATCATCGACCCTTCGTATTCCAGCCGCGTCCCGCCCTGACCCCATGATCCGACGCTCTTCCCTGCTGTCCGCGCCCGTCCGCACCGCGGCCCTGATGCTGGTCCTGGCCCTCGTTTCCACCGGCTGCCACCGTGGCGCCAAGGGTGACAACCCGGAAGAAGGCCAGCCTGTCGAAACGATCTACGACAAGAGCCACGGCCTGATGCAGAAGGGCAACTGGAGTGGCGCCGAAGCCACCTTCCGCCGCCTGATCGCCCAGTACCCGTACGGCCCGTACACCGAGCAGGCGATGATCGAAACCGCCTACGCCCAGTACAAGGCCGGCAAGCACGATGACGCGGTGTCGAGCATCGACCGCTTCATCCGCACCTACCCGACCCACCGCAACATCGCGTACATGTACTACCTGCGTGGCCTGGCCAACAGCAACCGCAACACGGTGTTCCTGCGCCGCGTGTGGTCGCTGGACCCGAGCCGCCGCGACCTGTCCACCCCGCGCCAGGCCTACGCCGACTTCAACATCGTGGTCGAGCGTTACCCCAACAGCCGCTACGCTGCCGATGCACGCAGCCGCATGCTGGAGCTGCGCGACGTGTTCGCCCAGCATGAGCTGGACAATGCGCTGTACTACCTGCGCCGCGAGGCCTACGTCTCCGCCGCCGGCCGCGCCAACTACCTGCTGGATACCTACCCGCAGAGCGCGTTCCAGTACGACGCCGTGGCCGCCCTGGGCGAGGCCTACACCCACCTGGGCAACAAGACCCTGGCCGACGACGCCCGCCGCGTGCTGGAGCTGAACCAGCCCGAGCACCCGTGGCTGCAGGGCAACTGGCCGAAGTACCCCTGGATGATCCGCAAGCTGAACCCGTTCGCCGGCGAGAAGTCCGCCAGCACCGGCCAGCGCAACGCCACGATGAATCGCCGCTGATACCAGCGCGGTGCTGAAACAGAGAAAGGGTCCCTTGCGGGACCCTTTTTTGTTTTCGGGGTTGGGCGGTTAGAGCCCAGCTACGCCGCGGGTCGGCACCGGGGTTATCCGGCCATGGCAATCCTTCTCCGTGGACCAGGCACTGAGCGTCACCCGGGGTATCGACGGCGCGGAGGATGCGCCGTGGTAGTCGCGCGCAGGGAGCGAGGGCTTCAGGATCGAACGCGGGCCCGCCTGCAGCGAAGGAAGCTGCGTGGGCATCACCTGGAATCGCCCGCGCTGTTCAACGGGCAGGCTTTCCTGGCGCCGGTTGAAGAGCGAGGTGATGTGCGTAGTGCCGGCCGGTGCCTGCCTGAGGCAGGCACCCATGTCGTCGTCCACGGGCCGCACGACGGCCGGTGCCTGCAGCGGCGGATGGTTACGGACCTGGCACGGCTCCGGCCGTGCGGCGAATGCCGTCGTCACCACGTTACGTGGGACCTCGGCCGGACGCGTGCAGGGGGTAAACAGATCATGGGGCAGCTCCTGGGGGAATCGCCCAGCATCACCCGCCCGCCCTGCCCGCGCTTCCGCGTTTCGCTCAGCCCTTGTAGCCGTTGCTGATCGGGTAGCGGCGTTCGCGGCCGAATGCGCGGCGCGACACCTTCGGGCCGGGTGCGGCCTGGTGGCGCTTCCACTCGCTGGTGCGTACCAGCCGCAGCACGCGGTCCACCACCTCGGCGGCGTAACCGGCGGCCACGATCTCCTCGCGCGACTGCTCCTGGTCCACGTAGCGGTACAGGATGCCGTCCAGCACGTCGTAGGCCGGCAGCGAGTCCTGGTCGGTCTGGTTGGCACGCAGCTCGGCCGACGGCGGCCGCGCGATCACTGCCGGCGGGATCACCGGCGCGCCGCCCACGGTGTTGCGCCACTTGGACAGGCCGAACACCTCGGTCTTGTACAGGTCCTTCAGCGGCGCGTAGCCACCGCACATGTCGCCGTAGATGGTGGCGTAGCCCACCGCGTATTCGCTCTTGTTGCCGGTGGTGAGCAGCAGCCCGCCGAACTTGTTCGACAGCGCCATCAGGATCACCCCGCGCGCGCGCGACTGCAGGTTCTCCTCGGTCACATCCGCCGGCTGGCCCTCGAACATCGGGCCGAGCGCGGTCATCAGGCCTTCGAACACCGGCTCGATCGATACTGCTTCGAGCTTCACGCCCAGCGCGCGGCACTGCTCGGCGGCAAGGTCGTTGGACATGTCGGCGGTATAGCGCGAGGGCAGCCGTACCGCAGTGACATTGTCCGCGCCCAGCGCATCCACCGCCATCGCCAGCACCAGCGCCGAATCGATGCCGCCGGACAGCCCCAACCACACCTTCTTGAAGCCGTTCTTGCCGCAGTAGTCGCGGATGCCGCGGGTGACCGCGCGCCATGCCAGCGCATCCATGCTCTCGTCGCCGTCGTCCATCCACTCACGCGGCAGGAAGCGGCGGCTTTCGGCGTCGTAGTCCACCACCAGCCACTGGTCGGTGAAAGCTGCTGCGGCCGGGTGCACGGTGCCATCGCCATCGGCCACGACCGAGGCGCCATCGAAAGTCAGCGCATCCTGCCCGCCGACCATGTTGACGTACAGAAGGGCCGCCCCGGTTTCGCGGGTGCGCTCGGCCAGCAGCGCGTCGCGCTGGGCGTGCTTGCCGCGTTCGTATGGGGACGCATTGGGGATCACCACCAGTTCGGCGCCGCTGCGCACGGTATCGGCCAGCGGTTCGGGGAACCACAGGTCTTCGCAGATGAGCACGCCCACCGGTACGCCCTTCAGCTCGAACACGCAGCTGCCGCCATCGGGGTCGATGTCGAAATAACGGCGTTCGTCGAACACCGCATAATTGGGCAGTTCGCGCTTGCGGTAGGTGTGCAGCACCTCGCCGTCGCGCAGCACGCTGGCGGCGTTGTAGACCACTGCCCCGGTGGCCTCGGGCCAGCCAACCACCGCGGTGATGCCGTGCGTGGATTCGGCGATCCGGCCCATGGCCACCTGGCAGTCATACAGGAAACGCGGGCGCAGCAGCAGGTCTTCGGGCGGGTAGCCGCTGATGGCCAGCTCCGGGAACACCACCAGCTCGGCGCCGAACTCATCGCGCGCCTCGGCGATCATCGCGATGATGTTGTCGGTGTTCTGCGCGACCGCGCCCACCGGAAAATCGAACTGGGCCATCGCGATGCGGATCGACGTCATGGGGTGAAGCCTGTGGTTGCGATGGCCCATTGTAGCGCTGGTGGTTCGGCGGACTGCAAAAGCAGAAAAGCCGCCCCTTGGGGCGGCTTTTCTTTTGCCGACTAACAGTCGGCGCTACGCGTTGTCAGCCGCGTTGCGGCTGGCGCGCTTATTTGACCAGCTTGGCGATGGCAGCGCCCAGGTCGCCCGGCGAGCGGACGGTGACCACACCGGCAGCTTCCATGGCGGCGAACTTGCCTTCAGCGGTGCCCTTGCCGCCCGATGCGATCGCACCGGCGTGGCCCATGCGCTTGCCGGCCGGAGCCGAAGCGCCCGCGATGAAGCCGACGACCGGCTTCTTCACGTGGTTCTTGATGTACTCCGCACCGGCTTCCTCGGCGTCGCCGCCGATTTCGCCGACCATGATGATGCCTTCGGTCTGCGGGTCTTCGTTGAACAGCTTGAGGCAGTCAACGAAGTTCAGGCCGTTGATCGGGTCGCCACCGATACCGATGCAGGTCGACTGGCCCAAGCCCACTTCCGTGGTCTGCTTGACCGCTTCATAGGTCAGGGTGCCCGAACGCGACACGATGCCGATCTTGCCCGGCTTGTGGATGTGGCCCGGCATGATGCCGATCTTGCACTCGCCCGGGGTGATCACGCCGGGGCAGTTCGGCCCGATCAGCACGGTGTCCGGATGCGAACGGGTCAGCACGTTCTTCACGCGCAGCATGTCCAGCACCGGAATGCCTTCGGTGATGCACACGATGACCTTGATGCCGGCAGCCGCAGCTTCCAGGATCGCGTCAGCCGCGTACGGCGGCGGCACGTAGATCACCGAAGCGTTGGCGCCAGTGGCCTGCACGGCGTCGGCAACGGTGTTGAAGACCGGCAGGTCGATGTGGGTCGTGCCGCCCTTGCCCGGGGTCACGCCGCCAACAACCTGGGTGCCGTACTCGATCATCTGAGTGGCGTGGAAGGTACCCTGCTGGCCGGTGAAGCCCTGCACGATCACCTTGGTGTTCTTATTGATCAAAACAGACATTGTTATTCCTTCGGTGTCGGATCAGGCGGCGTTCTTGACAGCTTCAACGACCTTCTTGGCACCGTCGTTGATGTTGTCGGCCGGGATGATGGCCATGCCGCTGTCGCGCAGCAGCTGCTTGCCTTCTTCCACGTTGGTGCCTTCCAGGCGCACCACGACCGGAACCTTGACGCCCACTTCCTTCACAGCGGCGATGATGCCTTCGGCAATCATGTCGCAGCGGACGATGCCGCCGAAGATGTTGACGAAGATGCCTTCGACCTTGTCCGAAGACAGGATCAGCTTGAACGCTTCAATGACGCGCTGCTTGTTCGCACCGCCGCCCACGTCCAGGAAGTTCGCCGGCTCGCCGCCGTTGAGCTTGATGACGTCCATGGTGGCCATGGCCAGGCCGGCGCCGTTGACCATGCAGCCGATGTTGCCGTCCATGGTGACGTAGTTGATGTCCAGCTCCGAAGCGGTCACTTCGGTTTCGTCTTCCTGGGTCTTGTCGCGCATGGCGACCAGGGCCTTCTGACGGAACGCGGCGTTGTCGTCGCTGTCGAACTTGCCATCCAGCGCGTACAGGTTGCCGTCGTCCAGGATGGCCAGCGGGTTGATTTCAACCAGCGCCAGGTCCTTTTCGTTGAACAGCTTGTACAGGTTCACCATGATGCTGGCGAACTGGCCGGCCTGCTTGGCGGTCAGGCCGAGCTTGAAGCCGAAATCGCGGCCGTGGTAACCCTGCACGCCTTCAACGAAATCAACGTTGAGCGAGTGGATCAGCTCCGGGGTTTCAGCAGCGACCTGCTCGATCTCCACGCCGCCTTCCGAAGAAGCGATGTAGGTGATGGTCTTGGTGCCACGGTCAACCAGCACTGACAGGTACAGCTCCTTGACGATCTCACCGGCGGTGGTCACCAGCACCAGGTTGACCGGCAGTTCAACGCCAGCGGTCTGGTAGGTGGCCATCTTGGTGCCGAGCATCTTGGCCGCAGCGGCCTTGACGTCATCGGTGGTCTTGCAGAACTTGACGCCGCCAGCCTTGCCGCGACCGCCCGCATGGATCTGCGCCTTCACCATCCAGGGGCCCTGGCCCAGGGAGTTGGCAGCTGCGACGGCTTCATCGGGGGTTGCCGCGACCTTGCCGGCCGGGACGGGAATGCCGTACTCGGCAAGCAGCTGTTTTGACTGGTATTCGTGGAAATTCATGCGTCACCGTGGGAATAGGAACGACCGCACGCACGGACCGCGGCGGGCCCACTATTGTGGACGACCCGGCGGCGCGGCGCAAAGAAACCGGGGCCCGGGCGTGAAGAGGGGGAGATTTCCACCTTCATTCAGGCAGTTGCGCCCGGGCCGCCCCGCCGGGCATGGGTCGGGAATGGTCAAAATGCGCGGCTCGGGGCCCAAACCTATGCCTATACTGGGCCCAGCCAGAAGGGGAGTTCCGGCGTGTCACCCAGTGCTTCATTGATCGACCGCATCGAGTCCATGCCGAAGCGGGAGCTGTACTTTTTCGCCCTCTACCGGGTCCTGATCGCAGCGGTCATCGCCGCCCTGCTGTTCAGCCCGTTGAGTGCGATGGTGGGCGAATCCACCCACCCGCAGCTGGCCGCGGTGGTCAGCGGCAGCTACCTGGCGCTGTCGCTGCTGATCCTGGTGGCCGGCCGCAACGACCGCTGGCTGCGCCCGATCGTGGTGGGCAGCGTGCTCATCGACATCGTCGCCACCGTGCTGCTGGCCCACGCCCTGCCCGGCGCCAGCGCCGGCCTGTCCATGGCCCTGCTGTTCAACATCGCCGCTGCGGCCACCCTGCTGCCGTTGTCGCTGGGCCTGAGCCTGGCCCTCACCGCCAGCGCCGCCACCGCCGGCGAATACGTCTGGAACCTGCTTGAGAACGGCGAGCCCAACCGCACCCTGGCCGAACTGGCCATGTTCATCACCAGCTTCCTGGCCCTGGCCTTCGTCAGCTACCAGGTGGGCAACCGCGCCCGCCGCAACCAGCAGCTGGCCAACCAGCGCGGCGCCGAAGTGGCCAACCTGTTCGAGATCAACGAACTGATCATCCGCCGCATGCGCACCGGCGTGCTGGTGGTCGATGGCGCCAACCGCATCACCCTGGCCAATGAGGCCGCCGCCACCCTGATCGGCGACAACGACGGCAACAGCGGCAGCGGCCTGCTGGAACTGGGCAGCGCCGCGCCCGACCTGAGCCGCCGCCTGCAGCGCTGGCGAAATGGCTGGACCAACGAAGAAACCCCACTGCAGCTGTCGCCCGACCAGCCCGAAGTGCAGCCGCGCTTTGCCCGCCTGCTGGCCGGCAGCGATCTAACCCTCGTGTTCCTGGACGATTCCACCGTGGTCTCGCGCCGCGCCGAATCGCTCACCCTCTCGGCCATGGGCCGGTTTTCTGCCAGCCTGGCCCATGAGATCCGCAACCCGCTGGCAGCCATCAACTACGCCGCCCAGCTGCTGGAAGAATCCACCGCCATCGGCGATACCGACCGCCGCCTGCTGCAGATCATCCACCAGCAGTGCCAGCGCACCAACGGCATCGTGGAAAGCGTACTGGGCCTGGCCCGGCGCGAGCGGGCCAACCCGGAAAACCTGGACCTGGCCGCCTTCGTGCGCCGCTTCGTGCTGGAGTACAAGCAGAGCCTCACGCTGGAAACCGACAGCATCGAGCCGATCATCAGCGAGTCTTCCGTGCATGGGCTGGTGGACCCGCGCCACCTGCACCAGATCCTCACCGTGCTGGTGCACAACGCCTTGAAGTATGGCCGCACCGGCCAGGACCCGGCCCGCGTACGCCTGCGTGTGGCCCGCCAGGACCGCAATGCGGTGATCGACGTGATGGACCGGGGCCCGGGCATTCCCGAATCGGTTGCCAGCCAGCTGTTCCGCCCGTTCTACACCACCTCCGAACACGGCACCGGGCTGGGCCTGTATATCGCCCGTGAGCTGTGCAAGGGCAACCAGGCAAGCCTGGAGTACGTCTCGGTGCCCGCCGGCGGTGCCTGCTTCCGGTTGGTACTGCCCGGGCCGCACACCATGCGGCCGCAATGACGCGCTACCCTGCAGGCGTCAATAGTTTGTCGTTTTCAACCGCACTCGGCTATCTTTCCCCCATATGAACGAAAACCGCAGCGCCCTCGTCGTTGACGACGAACGCGACATCCGCGAACTGCTGGTACTGACCCTGGGCCGCATGGGCCTGCGCATCAGCACCGCGGCCAACCTTGCCGAAGCGCGCGAGCTGCTGGCCAGCAACCCCTACGACCTGTGCATCACCGACATGCGGCTGCCCGACGGCAACGGCATCGAGCTGGTCACTGAAATCGCCCAGCACTACCCGCGCACCCCGGTGGCGATGATCACCGCGTTCGGCAGCATGGACCTGGCGGTGGAAGCGTTGAAGGCCGGCGCGTTTGATTTCGTCAGCAAGCCGGTGGACATCTCGGTGCTGCGCGGGCTGGTCAAGCATGCGCTGGAACTCAACAACACCGAACGCCCTGCCCCGCCGCCGCTGACCAGCGACACCACCGCACGCCTGCTGGGCGAATCGGCGGCGATGGATGGCCTGCGCGCCACCATCACCAAGGTCGCCCGCAGCCAGGCGCCGGTGTACATCCTGGGCGAATCGGGCGTGGGCAAGGAGCTGGTGGCCCGCACCATCCACGGCCAGAGCGCACGTGCGGCCGGCCCGTTCGTGCCGGTGAACTGCGGCGCCATTCCATCGGAACTGATGGAAAGCGAGTTCTTCGGGCACAAGAAGGGCAGCTTCAGCGGCGCCCATGCCGACAAGCCGGGCCTGTTCCAGGCCGCGCATGGCGGCACCCTGTTCCTGGACGAAGTGGCCGAATTGCCGCTTCAGATGCAGGTGAAGCTGCTGCGCGCGATCCAGGAAAAGTCGATCCGCCCGGTGGGCGCGGCCACCGAAGTGCCGGTGGATGTGCGCATTCTTTCTGCCACCCACAAGGATCTGGGCGACCTGGTGGAAGATGGGCGATTCCGCCACGATCTGTATTACCGCATCAACGTGATCGAACTGCGTGTGCCGCCGCTGCGCGAGCGCCGTAGCGATCTGCCGCAGCTGGCGGCTTCGATCCTGGCCCGGTTGGCGCGTACGCATGGGCGTCCCACTCCGCTGCTGGCGCCGTCGGCGCTGGAAGCGATGGGCACGTATCACTTCCCGGGCAACGTGCGCGAACTGGAGAACATCCTGGAGCGTGCATTGGCGCTGGCCGAGGGTGACACCATCGGGGCGAGTGATCTCCGGTTGCCGCAGCAGGGTGTGCCGCGGCATGGTGGAGCTCCCGTGGCGGCGCATGAAGAAGCGGTGGTGGATCTGCCGGCGGGGAGCGGCGCGCTGCCTTCGTATATCGAGCAGATGGAACGCACCGCGATCCAGAAGGCGCTGGAAGAGAACCGCTGGAACAAGACGCGGACGGCCGCGCAGTTGGGCATTACGTTCCGCGCGTTGCGGTACAAACTGAAAAAGCTGGGAATGGACTAAACCCGGAATCGGGTTGAATCCAACGTCGCGGCAATGAAAATGAAACCGTAGAGCCACGCCCTGCGTGGCTGCAATGCAGATCGACGCCCGGCACCCCAACGATCCACGGGCAACGCGTCGCCGGACACCGCGATGGACACGCATGGCGTGTCACTACCGATTACCTCCACGCCCGCCATCTCGCTGGACACGCCCGGCATGTCGCAACAGGCACAAACCCGCGTAGCGACACGCCATGCGTGTCCCAGGTAACGCCAGATACCCTGTCGCCAGCACCCCAACAAAACCGCACCGCCGTCGCACTACCGCCCCCACCCGGGCCGCTAGCGACAACCAGTTGGCAACGCCTATCAAACCCGGCAAAACCAACAGGCAGAATCGATTGGCTACGGTTCCCACCACGGCGCATGGTGGGGACGGAGAGTCGAATCTCCTAGATCAATCAAAATTATGGACGTCCCATGTCGGGAGGGAGGCTAATACAAGACCCCTCAACCGGGGAAATACGCCCGCCGTTCGATTGATCACGGATTCGACCCTCCCGGCTCCCTTGCCCTACCGGCAAGGGAGGTTTTCCCCCTGGAGGCTCCCCATGCGCCCGCCACGCAACACTCCCCTCTTCCCAGAACTCCTGCTGCCCACGGCAGACCGCCCGCGCCACTACACCGTGCGCGCACACACGTACGCCTGGATGGATACCTTCAACGGCGGCACAGTCCCCTGCCTGTCGATACATGGCCGATGGCTGGAGAGCGCCGGTTTCAAAGTTGGCGCAAGCGTAAGCATCGAAGCAACCCAGGGCCAACTGATCGTGACCCTGATCGAGTTCCCCGAAGAAGCGCGCCGAAGCACTTCCACCGCCTTCGAGAGACATGTCGCCAAGCTGGGCCGCACCACCCCGGACAGCCGAATCATCGTCGAGCACCCCGGCTGGCTGGTGCGCGAACTCATCCTCGCCCCGATGGGCGCCTCCACCTTGGACTTTGCCCACGCCATCGGCGTATCGCAGGACTTCGCTGAGTGCTTTCTCGCCGGCGACCAGGACGTGGACATCGATCTAGCCCAACGTCTCGGCCCCTTCTGCCGCACCTCGCAGGGTTTGTGGCTTGACCTTCAGCACAAGCACCGATCAATGCGCTGACCGCGTCGCAGCCGTAGAGCCACGCCCTGCGTGGCTGAAGCGACTAAAGTGACGCCGCGCAGTACACGCCCCTCCCTTGACGTATTGCTCCAGCGATAGGTGTTGCCCTACTACCAAGTGCGACACCTCCTTCACATGTATGCGCGCCCCCCTGAGGTTCTCAGGATCCAGCTGCCCTGCTCCCCATGCCCCTACCGAATCCAGTGTTCGGTTGCGCCCGCGGAAAGGAGGTCAGATCGAACCGCATTAGCATTGATCCGCATTCCAAGCATCTCTACCCCACGGCACAGCCAGTCAGCGATGTTGGCTCTGACCTCCTGGCTGCGAGCGGATGCGGACGCCTCCGACCTTAAGCATTCCCATAGAACCGCCGAAATGAATCCCACCGCTGCGTGGTCCCCCAAGGCATCGGGCAAGTCATCGAACTTCTCCCTGAGCGATTCATCCCATTCGCTTTCGATGGCACGGCACGAATCAAGCATCGTCAGTCTCTCTACCTGCGCCACCAGCGAGAAACGTAACCCGGCATCCAAGACACCAGACGGATCCGCCTCGAACCCAGACCCGACCTCTCTCTGGATAAACGTCATTAACGCCCAACGATCGTCACTGGAAAGATCCCCACAGCCAAGCATCTGACCAACCAGCCAGTTAAGCTTCTCAGCATCCGCGCCCCGAAGTACCGATCGGGCAAGGCCAAGAAACTGGTTAAACGTCCCCTCCCTTCTCTCCGCTGACAGGTCGAGGTAAAAATAGTTGGAGTTCGCGCCGAAGATTCGCTTCGTTGCACCTCTAGCGGCAGCCTTTATCTCTGCAAGCACAGGCCCGCTCTCATCCCAGATACCGAGGCGACCCAGCCAGCAGCAGAACCAGTCTGTGGACAGCAGAAACACCACGTAATCCAAGCTTTGTTCTCGCGCCGTCATTCAGCACCCCCGCGGCATCGAGGGCAACCCTCGATAAGCAGCTCTCATTGCCCCAAATGGAAGATAGCAGTTTTTACTGATCGCTTCAGAGATCTTGTTTCTCAATCGATTCTGCCATCCCTTGATCTGTTCACCGTGCCCGCCCCAATACCCAAGGCACCCTGGCCCTTACGCAGGATTTGGGGCGAATCTGGCGAGATTGTACATATTGCACTTTTCCACAAGCATCTCTTCGCTTCGCCGGTTCATTTCATGCATTGCCTGTCTGATTTCCGCAACGATTCGTGCACAGCGATCATCGCAGTTGCATTACTCCCCGGAGCTAAGGTCAGATTGTAGGTAGCGCTGCAGCAGCGGCCAAACAGCCATTCCAGTCACCACAGCGGCACTGTACGCGCTCCACAGGACCCCAGCACCGTACCGGACACACGCACGAACCGCTGCATCATTGCTCCCCATGAGGCCTCTTCCCGTCCAGACCGCAAGGCGCCTCAACCACGCCGAATTAGCGTGAAATCAACACTGGGAACCGGAAAATGCACCAAGCCCATCTCCGATGATTTCACCAGGGCACCTTGCACAAGGTGACCCCAATGCTCCTTTGGGTAATCAGGGGTGTATCTCCCGTTATCAAACACCGCGACAACCGATCCGGTCATCCCCCCGCCCAGATCCACCCGATCATGAAGCAGCACCTCAGTTCCGTCTTCGTACTTCACTGCTACTCCTCGGGAGCTTGATGATCACGCCCCCTCACGTTGGAAGGCAAGGTCAACGCTTCTTCCAGAGAACGGTCTCGTCGCCGAGCCCAAGGTCGGGGCTACCTGCCAGCGTTAGGATCCTGAACTTTCCCGCGCTCATAGATTGAGCACAACGCCCGCAAGAACGCGATCAATCCCTTCCATTCATTCCCCGGACTTGATTTTTCCACATCCGGATACACGATCATTGCCCCTGTCCGTGTTGCACAATCTCAATAATACCCAAGACGGCCATCATCAACAGCAGGGCAACGACTACGCCCCACAGGCACATCTGCACAAGCGCAGCGATTGTCGCCGGCCTGCGCAAGGAACCAGTCCTGATCGCCAGCACGCACCCGTAGAAGGTGTCCTGCATATCGCCGATGTCTCTGGACGCCAATAGGCGCAACTTGGCGAGAACTTCCTCGCCCGCGGTCTTATCCGCAACTCGACGCGCAAGAATCACCGCGCACGTCCGACTGATTGCGGTGGCCACGCCGATGTAGAAGAGATAAAACACGAGCTTATCCATGATCATCGCCACCAACCCGACCGGCCAGGTCGCCTACGCGTACCGATTCGGAATCAACCTCGCAGCGCGTTGCAATACTAATCATTTTCAGACTAAGCGTAGCATCCGGGTCAAATTGTTCGAGGAAGGCCGCGTCCATGGGAACACTGACATCCAAACTCTCGTTGGGGAAAACGGCCAGAACGCCCCTCCACTGGTCGGTACTACCCAGCGTAATGATCGGCTCCCAACCTTCCAGAGCGGAGCGCAGCACGGAGAAGTAGAAGGCGTTCGGGTGCAGATATGGCAAGCGCGCAGTCTCTATAGGCTCAGAGAGCGCGTAGTACACCGGAACACTTCCCTGATTGGTCAACCTGAATACCCCTTCCCGCCCCTCCGCCGCGCTTTCGACCCAAAGCATTCGTAGCTGCATGGGCGGACACTCGCAACCTGGGCCTGCATAAGCCGAATCGCTCGACACCGAGCCAGAAAGGAACGCGGCAATCCAAAGTGCGACGGACAATCTGTACATAGCCGGCTAACCCCCTAAAGCTTCCATTGGCCTGCAACCGGCAGGTCGCGTTCTCATTTCCCATCCAAGGCCGCGCTCGAACCTGTCAAGGTTGAGACCCGCCGTCCATTCCGTCCCACCAGAAATCACAGTACAAGGCCTCGATCAGCACCCGCCGCCCAGAGCCAGACTCGACTGCGCGAACAATGGCGTAATCAATATACCCGTAGTGAGTCCGGTCGAAGAAGTCCACGAACTCAAGCTTGGGAATATCGACAGCTGCAACCCGCTCGTCCTCGCTCCAGTAGTTATTTCCATCTGACCCGGCACGGGCAAACTGGACAGGCACTTCCCGGTGCAGGGGCTTTGGCTTCACGATAAGGCCACCAATGGCGGAGTGCCCGTATTGATCTGCAGCGGCACTCCCCTCGAGCACGATGCTGCGCAGCAGCTCTCGCTCGATCTGGAGGAAAGAATCCTCCACCGCCATGTCCAGGACACCTTCGCCAGGCATCAGGTAGGAATTCCAGATATGCCGGCTTGCTTCCTTGAATCTCTGCATCTGACCCGTTACGTCTTTCATCCCCGCATCCCTTCAGAAGCCCATCTGCCCATTTCCGCGTATCCCAGACTTCGAATTGGCACGCACGCCCGAGGGAAGCATACGACTTCCAGAGCGAGGAAGCCGATCGGGCCGCGGTGTGGGCGTGGGGCGAGTCACTGCGGGACCGAAGGCATGCCGTCCTCCTCCGCTGGACGGCCCCACGGCCTGCCGTTGGGAACGCCTCAAGTTTCGCGACGCTCCGCCTGCGCCTGGCATCGCGATGGACATACTTGGCGTGTCGCAACAGGCGAAAACCCGCGTAGCGATACGCCATGCGTGTCCACGTGACGCCAGCCCCCCGCTGTCGCCAACACCCCAACAAAACCGCACCGCCGTCGCACTGCCGCTCCCACCCGGGCCCCTATCTATAACCTGGCACTTCCGCCCTCGGCTCGAACAAACTCCTGGGCAGCCTCATTCCCAGCAGCAGCGGCAGCCTGAACCAGGCTCATCCCTTTCAAGATATCGGCGGGAACGCCGACCCCATGTACCAACGAGAGTCCGTACTCATACTGAGCGGGTGGGTAGCCTTGACGAGCTGCGGCCGCAAAATTCTCTGCAGCCGACTCCTTGTCCAATGGCGCCATGTCACCAAACAAGTGATACATGCCTTGCATGAATAGTGCAGGCGCGTATCCCGATTCCGCCGCCACTCTTACAGAATCGACATGACGTGCGTGGAACTCCTCTTCACCCTCGCCCGGCTGACTCGACATGGCCGATAGGTAAAGCGCCTCAGCAAGACCTGACTCCACAAGAGGCGCGAGCAGGACCCTCACGCCATCCCAGTCATCCGCGCTGACGAGGCGGTCGTACTCGGTCGTTACTGCAGTTGGAAGATTAGCCATGCGGGATTATCTCATCACTCCGTGGGAACCTGCAGCGACATAGGACGTGACAGGTTGAACTCGCGCCGAGCTTCTGCTTTGAGTACTCATCTACCATCCGCTTCGGCTGGATCTCCGGCTGCAGCCCCCCCTCTGCAAACACCAATAGTAGCAAGGCCATTTCGGCACTCGGGAACCCGGGCATGAGCCCCAACCATCGCAGCACCCTCTTCATCCAGCCAGCTCGATCTCTCTGGCGACGAGAAATCGGCTTGCGGCGTCCCTGACCTGCTCCCAAGACGGATGAAAGAGTTCACTTGCATCATTCCCTGCAAACGCGGCTTCCGACAGGGCCGCCGCAGCTCCCACCAGACGTGCAATTCTCTGTTTCAGCGTCTCCGACACTCCACTCCAGTGCAGCAGTGACTCTCCAACCAAAAGCTCCTGCCTGAGCTCCCATGCGGCAGCGAAATGACCGTTGGACTGCTGCAATGCTAGGTCGGGGCCAGCCGCAGCGATTCTGGCCGAGTCTGCGAAGTAGAAGAGGCAACTCTTCATTGAATCCTCAAGATCCTCCTCAGATACGCCTTCCATCGTCATTCTCCTGTTCTCACTCGGAGTGGACCGAGCAAGCATTTCCAGACCTCTCGGCTTACGCATCATCAAGGCCGAGACGGGCGTGAAGGATTCTCCAGCTTGCTTAATAAGCTCAGCTAGGAGGATGGTAATCGGGCGCTTCCACCATTGCCATCCCAAGCCAGCGTCGCACTTTCCGATAATCAATTGCTTTGACCGACATCATTGGCAAGGACTGTCAACGCTCACTACATGACCGCGCCCTACCGCTCGGCGACTACGGAGCTGCGACCTGGAAGATTCCGCTAGAGCCCTTTAATTAAACCCTCAAGCCTCCCTGATTTATCGAAACTGTAAAACCTTTCATCTCCGATGAAGTTCACGCACCGCCCATCGTGAGCAACCATCCGCCTGGCCTTGACCGTGGCGCCCGCCCTCGTCTTGTAGACGGAAAAGTCACAGCCAGAGTCGGCCTGGCTACAAAATTCCGCTGCTTCAACCTTTGCAATGCTCACAAGGTGCAATTCGGAATCGGTTGCCGCCTTTGGGTACACCCCGCCTCCACAGTCTATTTGGGGCTTTGAACAGGCAGCGCTGGCCATCGCGATACACGCGCCAAACATCAAACACCAACACTTACTCCGTTCCATAGGTTCCATCACTTCAACGCGGGTGGTGGTCAGCGTCAATGCTGGCAAGAAACACTATTTCATCATCTGGCTCGGCGTAATGGACCATACCGATCTCGGAGGCTTCGACTAGAACCCCGCTCGACAAGGATGTACCGCCGACCACTTCGACTTTGCTTAGCCAGCTTTCATAACCGCTCAAACAGTTCCAGTGGTCGAAATCGCAAACCACAACGCCTTTTACACCGCCCTCAACAAGTACGGAGTCTCCAGCCCGAATGCTCCTCGCTTCGTTGACGTACCTCATAAAGCCACTCCAAGGTCAATTAGCAACCGGCTCAATAGGCACCTACTCTGGACTAAAGCCTTCCGGCTTCGACACCCATTAATGCACCAAGCCCATCTCCGACGATTTCACCAAGGCGCCTTGTGCAAGGTGACCCCAATGCTCCTTTAGGTAATCAGGGTCTCCGGTTATCAATTACCGTGACAACCGACCCGGTCATGCCCCCCCCCCCCGCCCAGATCCACCCGATCGTGGATCAGCACCTCAGTTCAGTCTTCGTACTTCACTGCCCTGCTCCTCGGGAGCCTGATGATCACGCCCTCTCACGCTGAAGGCAAGGTCACCGCTTCTTCCAGAGAACGGCCTTGCCGCCAAGCTCAAGGTCGGCGCAAGCGTAAGCATCGAAGCAGCCCTGGGCCAACTGATCGTGACCTTGATCGATTACATCGAAGAAGCGCGGCGATGCACCTCCTCGGCCTTGGAGAAGCCCGTCGCCAAGCTGGGCCGCACCACCCCCCGGCGTGTCCCAGACTTCGAATTAGCACCTACGCCCGAGGGAAGCATACGACTTCCAGAGCACGGCGGAACGGCCACACCACTACACCGCTCGCGCCCCCACCTATGGGTGGACGGACACTGTCGGCGGCGGCACCGCATCCAGCTTAGCGATACACGGCCACTGGCTGGAAAGCGCAGGCTTCAGATCGGCGTAAGCGTAGGTATCGAGGCGACTGTCGGCTAACTGGTCATCACGCGGGTGGAGTTTCCCGAGGGAGCGCGGCAGCCCCACTCCACTGCCCGAATGCTTCCTGGCCGGTGACCACGATGTGGATCTGAATCTAGCCCAGCGCCCGGGCCCGTTCTGCGGTATCTCGCAGACAATGTGGCTGGAGCTGCAGCGGAGACATCAGGAAGTGAGGTAGCGACGGGCTCTTGATGCCTACATTTCCCCTTTTTAGTCGACGACCATACGTGCTTGCGCCACCCTTTAGTACACGTAGACGTGGAACCCAGCCTCCTTATCCAACCTTTCACCGAGACGCTCCGCCAGCTCTGGCCCTTCAACGACGTAATCCTCCAGCGCTATAGAACCAGAAGCCTCTTCTTCACCAGCATCCCTCACACCTTCAATGCGAAGAGACAGCGCCGAGCCGGTCTCACTACTCCCGATGAGCTGAAACATCTGTCCGACATACGGGAGCGAATCAAGCTCAACAAACCCCGTCACGTTTCCGTATGGCTCCGTCGGTGAGGAGTACAGCGACATATCGACATGGAATCTCATCAACGCCCCCAAGGATCCGGAACAATCAGACCAATCGCCATTTCTTCTTCAAGGATCATGCCGCAACCCGCCATCTCTCCAAGCACAATCATGTCAGCAATATTAGCGGGCAGCCCCTTGAGGTCGGCAGCGTGTCCCAGCCATGTGGTGATACTTCCCGTACTACCATGGTCTCCTTTGGAAAAGGCATGATCATACAAGCTGCGGTCATGCAGCATCTGACCCTGTTGTCCGCGCGTCCGCAACCTAGTAGACGTCGACAAAGAACTTGTGTACTTGTTCCAAACAGCGTGCAAGCAACTCGGCTTCGGCGAATCCGTCGGCGACATGGTCCTCCAACATCAAAGTTCTGGGCTGATCTGGATCAGCCTCCAGTACCGCGTCCACTCTCAGCGCCAATTGAACCCCATCCTCTCCCTCTCCAAACATCTGGACTAGCTCCCCCAACACGGGGGCGGAGGGCACTTCAAGATACCCCGTAACGCAGCCATACGGTTGAGTGGGAGAGTAGAACAGGGAAAAATCAAATCTGAATTTCATCATCTGCCCCAAGGATCTCATGCCCCATTACCGACCGCGCCAAAGACCGGACGCGGCTAAAAACCGTTGATGACATCGACCAGCTTCCCAACCTCATCAAAGGCATAGTATCTCTCACCGCCAATGCGGGTGATGCATCTACCTTCATAAGGGAAGCTCGGGGACGCTTGAACAGTCCAGCCAGATTTCGTCCTATAGACCGAGAAATCGCACCTCGCACCCTCCACTTGGGTGCAGACTTTTTGGGACTCAGCCCGCGCAATAGCTATAAGCTGCAGCTCGAAATCCGTTGCATTCTTCGGCTTGACAACTGTTCCGCACGCGATCTCAGGCTTCGAGCAGCCAACTACGAGCACGCCAGCTGAAATAGAGATCGCGATTAACCATGAAGTGATTCGTTGCCTGATCGACATCTGGACATCCTGGTTGGAGCCGAAGTAATCGGATACGCGATGATCTCTGGATTTCGAGATCCAACAAGCTTGTTGCCACCTTCCAGCCTGTGACCTTGTCCGCGCCAGAGATCAGCTCACGCGATCGGTGTATTTCAGGACTTCACCGAATGTTTCCTCGCTGGCGACCAGAACGTAGATCTGCATCTGGATCTGGCACAGCGTCTGCGGCAGTTCTGCCGAACCTCGCAAGGCTTGTAGCTCGACCTGCAACTCAAACACGGCTAAATCCGCTGAGCCCGCCCAGCCGCCCATACAAAGCCCTATCCAGCGATGCAGGATCGAAGTCATCAGCCTCCATCCTCAGGCAAAGGTCATAAGGAGAGCCCGGGCTGAAGAATGACCTTACAGATAGACTCGCCTCAATCTGCGAGGCATCAACCCAATCCCCAATGTGGGCGGCCAAACCGAGCAGGTCGCTCAAAGCACCTGCAATCCAATGATCATCGATTACGGCGAAGCTCCATGTACCAATCTCCAGGTAGTCGTACGGCCCTAGATTGCGGTGGCAGGAAACCCAGTCATTCTCTTGATGAGAGGCGTAGTCACGCAGCTCAGTCACGAGCGAGCGAAGTCCGGCTTTGGATCCAACAATGTTCCATTGCTTCGCCTCATCATCCCGCTCGTAGTGGTATCCAAGCTTCCTCCATTCCGCCTTGAACCAATCGTCTGAGAACATCTTCACTGGACCAATCACCCTCTATTCCTGAGCATGGACACGGAACGTTGTCATGAGAAGCGGGAAAGCAGATACATGTTCAGGATGGCCAGGCCGGCGGCAGACAATCCACATGCGAATTTCCTGGAGGGCGCCACCCATGCCGCTGCGCATCCGGCCGCGCCCACCGCAACCGTGAACGCGAACACCAACAGTGCCATCTCGACATCAGGAAGCCATGCCGCATACCAAGTTGGCATGCTCACTACTGGGCTGGGTAGCGATAGATCCGAGGTCCACTCCGTTCCTAAATCACCGTCCGGACAGAAGCGCAGCAAAAGCATCGCCCAACACTCTGATCGCATTCCTACTGTAGACCCAAACCCTGCGGGATTGAGACGATGAATCGTGCGCGATTCGAGGCAAATCCAGAGAGGGCAAGACTACCTCTGCAGCACCAAGCAGTTTCCACACCAACGCGATGCACCAAGCCAAACACTACACCTCCACGTTGCCCGCGGAAGCGCATTGCCGCTGAAAAGTCGCTGACCTCTGCTCAACGCATAACCTTTTCCATCGCAAGTTCAACAGAACTGAATTCGCGCGCTCACCGTCTCTTGGTTAGAGACGTCAGCCCTTGTGCGACTTCCGGCGACAGTGCATCGCGCCACACATGGGTCAAGACACCCAAAAAGGCCTTCTTCTCGGACATGTACGACTCAATAGCGTTCAATGCAAATTGGCCATGCAAGCCCAACAGCGTTTCCACGGGACCAGCCCCCAGATTTTCCAGCACCCACGGATCGGAGCTCAATTCAAATATCTCGACAACCGATCCCCATGCCTGTTCTGGATCCTCAATACACATCATATTGAGCTGAATGGCAGACCATTGGGAATCGCTTTGTAGAGCGGAGCCATCGGTGGCGCGCTGCAAGGCAACCCAAGCACTTGCCAAAGCATGGCGGTCCAAAAATTCCATCAAAAACTACCTCGGTGCACGCTGAGTCGGGAGTGGCTTCGTTGCCCACTCCCAAGCGTCGGAAGGATAACCTTTGCAGTTCATCGCGTCTGCCACCTCAAGGTACCCGCGAAGATTCACCTGCCAAGATCGGAACTGTTGCTGGTGCCCCGCCCATGACGTCTTTCCGGGATGCAGTTCGTATCCGAGGTCCACTCCGTTCCCAGATCACCGTCCGGACAGAAGCGCAGCAACAGTCCGCGCAGCGACGCCAGCAACATGAATAAAGCCACGAAACTGACAAGGGCGGCGGGTACTACTGCTATCCATCACAACGCGTTGGTCATGGTGATTCCTTCGAGCGCGAGGAAGGGCCGTGCCACAGACGACAGTAAGCCTTTGATTCATTTAGCGACGAACAACAAACTACGACCATGGGCGTACCAAACAACAGCATCACGGCAAGACTTCCCGGGCTGTCATCACTGAACAATCGAGACGCGCGTCGCGACTACTTCAATGAAACCGTCGCTGACGTACATCCTGATCATGTTCTGCTTGCGGTGTACTATGCAGCTTCGAACATTGCCAAACCGGTGGTCGCCCGCCAGCGAGGCGACATCCAGCTTGGCCAGGCAAGACGTCACACCACTGAATGCGATCGTCACGGGCTGGGGGTTTGAGGTCATGCCTCCCTTGCGCATGAGCATATTCATGGAGCAAGTACCGGCGGCAGGCGAGAAATGAATCGATTTCAGATGTGAGAAATCGAACTCTACGTCCTCGATCTTCTTGAACCCGCCGCGGCCGGTCCGGACGCACGGCGTTCCTGCTGCATCCATTGGCCGAGACATTGCAGCCAACCGCACATCACAACCAGCCGCCTCGACGAGTCCTCCTGCTAGGTAGAGCCGAAGACTTCCGCGTGAGGTGTCAACGCGGCCATCCTGGATGTTCCCGGAAGAGGCGTTGTCAGCCAACTCCTCAAAACCAAATCGCCCGAAGAAGTCCTCCGTGCCCATACAGGCGAGCAAGCACGCTGACCTCGCCCTACCCACCTTGTAGTCACCAAGGCTTAAATCGATCTCGCATGTTCGCTCAACGATTGATAGGGAGACTGAATTGATGACGCCATCATGGAACTCGACATCATCAAACATCTCCTGACACGTCACTTCACTCACGCCAGCCTCCCGCAATAACAAACCTGAAATCCCTATATGAGCAATCCAGATACTACACGCCACATCCGAAGGCATCGACCGGAGGCGAGTGGTCTACGATTCTCCAGCCAAGCCACCAAGCTCGTCCAGATGGATGGCAAGGGAGCGCGGCTCGACATACATGCAGAGATGCTGGGCAGCACCTGCCCACCAGTCAGCCAGCCGCGCCACGTCAGGCTGGCCGTAATGCAGACGACGAGTGGCAACTGCCACTTCCTGCAAGAGCACGCTGGGGGCGTAGGCAGCGCTTGCGAGGTCTTCGAGCCTTCCAGGAAGACCACCAAATTTGCTGTCGAGCTCCACGTCCCATCTGCTTTCAGGCTGGAATGGAATCTCGCCGGCACCGAGCAGTTCCAACATGTTTATCACC
>NZ_JAGXKC010000340.1:0-289 GCF_019091045.1 Stenotrophomonas sp. GbtcB23
TGCATAGAGAGGCCTCCCCCATTCCTCTCGTGGATCAGTTGAATTTGAATATTCTAATATACTAAGTCAACAGAAAATCTGTAACGATAAAAAGTCTGTAATTTCAGAGATGTCGGTGTGAGTGGACGTCGGAGGGGCGCTTGCCGAAGGGCTCGCCATATCGGCCTTCTAGGGCAGGAAATTTCGGACAACTGCCGGAAGGGAAGTGGTGCCGCTTAGGTGACTCGAACACCTGACCCCATCATTACGAATGATGTGCTCTACCGACTGGGCTAAAGCGGCACGGAGC
>NZ_JAGXKC010000341.1:0-288 GCF_019091045.1 Stenotrophomonas sp. GbtcB23
CGGCCAGCGCCCGCTCTGTCGGCAACCGCCCTTCCGAACCGAGCTCCCCCGCCCCCAGAAGCTCCCTCAGGCGGTTCAGCGCATAGTCCGAGTTGTCGTGAGCCTCGTCTTTCCCCTGTACCATTTTCTGGACCAATTTATAATTGGTTCCAATGGATGGCATTTCCGCGCCTGCGTCAAGACAATTTTTCGGCAACTTTATAATTGCACAAAATATATGCATTTCAGTTGGAATCGAGGCTTGAACGTGCCGCAATCAAAACTTTAGAATAGACAGCTACAAGGGAA
>NZ_JAGXKC010000342.1:0-288 GCF_019091045.1 Stenotrophomonas sp. GbtcB23
AAAATTAAGGCACACAAATGAATGGGAGAGCTAGGCGGTGGCACCGCCTGGCGGGGCGGTGAAATCGCCCAGCACCCGAGTGCTGGGCGGTGACACCTCCTTGGCTGGGCGGTTGCACCGTCCAGCACCCGAGCGCTGGGGGGTGGCACCGCCTGGCTGGGCGGTGGCACCTCCAGCACCGGGAACCCTAAGAGAATTCAAATTTTGGAGCCCAAAATTTGAATCCTCTTGAGGCCTGTAAATACCCCTCTATTCTCAGTTGAGATTATAACTTTTTAAGAAGCAATA
>NZ_JAGXKC010000343.1:0-287 GCF_019091045.1 Stenotrophomonas sp. GbtcB23
GCCCAGTTCCCCCTCCACCAGCGCCAGGTGCTCAGAAGCGACAGGCGAACAGCGGATCGTGAGACGACACCTGCGCAGGAAGTTGTAAGCGCGAGTCCGGTTGTCATGCTCTGCCCCCATCTCGGTCGGGTTGGCCCAGTTCTCTACATATCGTTATCGTTGCCAGTTGCCAGCTGGGATAGCGCACTAGCAGGGGTTTTTCAACTTCGCTGAGATCCGCTTGTACTGCTCAGAACCCTGGCGCCATTGTGTTTCCTTGTACGCCTCCCGGACCAGGCGCGGTTGCC
>NZ_JAGXKC010000344.1:0-287 GCF_019091045.1 Stenotrophomonas sp. GbtcB23
GCTGCCGAGACCATCACCTTCAATGGCACCATCCTGGACGCGACGTGCAACGTAACGGGTGGGCAGGGTACCAACGGCGTGGCCGGCAGCTTCGTGGTCACGTTGCCGCAGATCTCCAAGTCGGAACTGTCCACCGCTGGCGCCACGGCGGGTGACACCGGCTTCTCGGTGGTGATTGGTGCACCCAGCGGACAGCCCGGCGCCTGTGATTCGCTCAACGGCTAGACCGCCAAGCTGCACTGGTACATCACCCAGCTTTCCATCGATGCCGCCAACAACGTGCTGAA
>NZ_JAGXKC010000345.1:0-286 GCF_019091045.1 Stenotrophomonas sp. GbtcB23
GTTAACCTTAACTCCCCCTATCTATATGCCATACTTGAGACAAGTCATTCTTGAATTCAAACCCTTAGAATTTAAGAGACATATTGATAATTTAAAATCATTTAAACTTATCAATACTCCTATCATGATTCGCATCATGATGTATCTCTCTGAAGATTATGTCAAGGCTTGACATACATTTTCAAATTTAACATTACTAGTTTGAATGATGGTAATAGAAGCAATTCATCATATTGTAAGATATCAACATATAAAACTACGAAGTAAGATTTTTTGTTTGATATCA
>NZ_JAGXKC010000346.1:0-285 GCF_019091045.1 Stenotrophomonas sp. GbtcB23
GGCCGTCGGACCGATCATCGCATCCTGGAAATCGATCAGGCCGACACGCCTGACACCGGATTCCCGCGGTCGCCAGATGATGTTCGGCGAATGGAAGTCGCGGAGGAGGAGGTTCTTTTCGGCGCTTTCGAGTTCCTGGATGAGGCCATCCCAGATCGCAAGATAGTCCTGCCGCTCTTCATCGGTCGGTTGCGTGCCGCGTTTCCAGGGCAGGTGCCAGTCGAGGAGAAGCCGCGCCTCCATCTTCATCGCAGTCGGATCGAAATCGGGGATGTGATGGATGTG
>NZ_JAGXKC010000347.1:0-285 GCF_019091045.1 Stenotrophomonas sp. GbtcB23
CATCGCCCAAGCCGACGTGGTCAGCAATCTGGTCCTGTTCCTGGCTTCCGTTGCATCGTCTTACATCACCGGGCACGAGCACGTCGTCGACGGCGGGTTGCTTGCACAGTAACGCGTGCTGTTACGCGTGGGCCCGGTCAACACCGGGCCTTGTGCGAAGGCATGGATGGCTCACCAGCAGGCCTGGCATGTCGTTCAAGATATCGAAGCCATCATGACACTTGAGCGTTTCAAGCGGACGTTCGGCAATTCGTCGAGGATCAGCTTAAAGTATCGTGGGCAGTA
>NZ_JAGXKC010000348.1:0-284 GCF_019091045.1 Stenotrophomonas sp. GbtcB23
TCAATGCCGGGAACAGCGAGATTACGCTGTTCGAGGGAAACAACCTGACCCAGCACTCCATCTGCACCAAGCCGATCGCGCACAATGTGCGATTCAACATGGGATCCGGTGACGGCGAGGGATGCATCAACGACGAGGCGCGATCGGGTGCATGGTTCAAGGTGTAGGCTGGCATGGAGGTCTGCTATTACGGTGCTTGGGGTCAAAGCCACAGCGAGGGTCACACTTGCATCAACGCCTACCGGGACCTGCCTTTGATCATCATCGGCTCGTTCGACCACAAC
>NZ_JAGXKC010000349.1:0-284 GCF_019091045.1 Stenotrophomonas sp. GbtcB23
GAGACGCCGAGGGCAAGTGGTGCGAAAAGGCCGTGCCAGATGGATAAGCTTGCTGCTTGTCGTTGGGACGCGGGTTTCCGTGCACAATGGTCAGGTCCTGACTACTGAAACACATTGGTCTGGGGAAACGACATGTTATTTTTTGATCGTCAGCCGCACAGGGCGCGGCAGGAGTGCCGTCTATGTCCGCCCCGCCGATCTGAGGGTAGGTAGCTCTGCATGGGCAGCAGAGAAGCTGATGGTCGTCAGTGCAGCGTTACGCTAGCCATTGCGGGGAGGAACTA
>NZ_JAGXKC010000035.1:0-26851 GCF_019091045.1 Stenotrophomonas sp. GbtcB23
TCGTCCTGATCATGGCGGCGCTTGTGGCCGCGAGTGGAGATGCAAAAGCTGTATCGCAACCGCCGCCCCCGCCAAGCCCACCGATTGAGGTCGTCGCCGACCCTCGTTCGATTGACAGTGGCTCGCAATTGAATGAAGTGCAGCTTCAGTGGCAGTCTGTCCTGGCCCGGGACGGTGATGCGGATGCAGCCTTTAGGCTGTCAAGGCACTATGAGGCAGTTGGAGATGAACTAGAAAAGCGGTACTGGTTGGTCATATCCGCGGCGCGTGGTCATCGTGGGGCCCAGTACAGTCTCGGCTTCTGGAAATTGGATGAGTCATCCTGCATGTCCGCTGTGGAATCTTATGCATTTCTCAGTGAGTCCGCGCGCGGTGAGGGAGAACGGCCATCCCGGGAGGTTCTCAATTCTGCCAAGGCGAGAGTCGGGGCTCTTTGCAACGGATCGGCAGGATAGTCATTGCTCCCGCGTTGGAGATCATGCCTTCGTCGCGCCGCTCATCCGTCCGTGCAGTCGGCAGGCGCGCGACCCTACCTCGGTTTTTGCGTGAATATGCATTTCCGCGCTGATTGCGACGAACCAAAGTGTGTGCCTATCAATTCTCGAATATCATTCAAAACAAGCGATTTAACTTTGCGCGCGGTATAGCGCATGGTGTTGCCTCGGAGCTTGAAATCTCCATCGGTGTCGCAGTTGTGGATGTCCTATGTCGGGAGGGTGGCGAAATACAACACCTTCGCGGGAATACGTCATGCCGTGCACATCCGAGCGGATTTCAACCTCCCGACTCCCTCGCCATTCCGGCGAGGGAGACTTCCTTGGAGGTGGCAAATGCGTCGTTTAAATTCGGATCTGCATTCCAACCAAGAGCCCCAAACCCGCATCGGCATGCATGTGCCGGAGAGTCTGCGTGTCGGGTCCTTCTCACATCCCGGCGGTCATCCCCTGCCAGACGGCGGTCGCATTCCATGCCTGGTGCTGCGGGGCATGTGGATGGAGCGGTTTGAGCTGCCGGTAGGCAGTCGCGTCATGGTTGAAGTGGAGCACAAGCGCATCACGCTGACGTTGGATGAGACGCCGATCCCGGTGCCGTATCGGTATCTGGACCATGCCCCGAAGAAGAGCCGACGGGTGGCCGATACGACAACCGAAAAGGCGTCGGAGTAACGGGATTGGTCCGGTATCGCGGGGTGCGCCCGGTAGGGGCGCATCCCGATCGACCGCCGACGCCGTTCGAACGTTCGGTAACGGCATGACCGTCGGCGAAGAAGCGCATTCCGTTCGGAGGTCATGCGTTCGTCGCACGTAGCAGCGTTACGTGCAGTCGACCGGGGTCCGACCCTACCGAAGCAGCCGGCGGATCCCGGTAGGGTCGCATCCCGATCGACCGCCGACCTCGTTCGAACGTTCGGTAATGGCATGACCGTCAACGAAGAACAGCATTTCGCGCTGGTGAATTGCGCACCGGACTAAGCCCGGTGCCGCACCAGCAACTGCGTCATCAGCGCCCGAAGGGCCGGCGGGCGCACCGGCTTCGAGAGGAAGCCCCAACCGTTCTCCGCTGCCTGCGCCTTCAACGCATCATCCCGCTCGGCAGTAACCAGAATCACCGGCGGCCGTGCCTTCCACAGCTCGCACAGCTGCTCGTACAGGTCCGGCCCATGCCACTGGCCCATGCGTACATCCAGCAGCACCAGCTGCGGCACGTTCAATGCAGAGGCAATCTCCAGCGCGGCATGCGGGCCATCGGCCAGCTCCACCCGGCAGCCCCAGCGTTCCAGCAGGGCGCGGGTAGCCGCACACACACGCGGGTCATCATCAATGCTCCACACCGGGCACTGCCGCAGCGGGCTGTCATCTCCCGAATCCGCCGATACCGCCGGAGCAGGGGCGGGTGCCGGTATCGCATCGGCGCTGCCCAGCGGCACGGTCACGGCGAACACGCTACCGCTGCCCAGTGTGGAGCGCAGGCTGATGCGGTGCCCCAGCAGCCGCCCGATGCGCTCCACGATCGCCAAGCCCAGCCCGGCCCCGCGCTCCTGGTCCACGCCATCATCCAGCCGCCGGAATTCCTCGAAGATCTCGCCCTGCAGGCTCTCCGGAATACCCGGGCCCTGGTCGTGCACTTCAATGCGCAACTGGTCGCCCACCCGACGGCAGCCAATCAGTACCCGCCCACGTGGCGTATAGCGCAGTGCATTGGAGAGGAAATTCTGCAGGATGCGACGCAGCAGCGCCTCATCGCTTACTACCACCGCGCGGGTATCTACCCAATCCAACTGCAGCCCACGCGCTTTGGCGGCAATGCCAAACTCACGCGCCAGTGTTTCCAGCAGTGGCGACAGCGCGAACGCACGCACATGGGTCTGTAGCGTGCCCGATTCCAGCCGCGAGATATCCAGCAGGCTGTTGAGGATGGAATCCTGCGCGGCCAGTGCAGCATCCACATGCTCGCTCAGCTCGCTCAGCTCGCGCGCATCGCCACTCAGCTTGCCGCGCAGCACGGACACGAACATGCGCGCCGCATTGAGCGGCTGCAGCAGGTCATGCACGGCCGAGGCCACGAAGCGGGTCTTGTAGCGGTTGGCGCGCTCGGCCTCACGCCGCGCCTCGTCCAGGTCGCGGGTGCGCTCGGCCACGCGGTGCTCCAGCGCATCGGCCAGTGAGCGCAGCTCCCGCGCGGTGTTCTTGTAGGCGGTGATGTCCGCGTAGCTGGTGACGAAGCCGCCATCGGGCAGCGGGTTGCCACGAATCTCCAGCACCGTGCCGTCGTCCTTCTCGCTCTCGCGCATGTGCGGCCGGCCGCTGCGCAGGTGGTTCAGGCGACGCTCGATGGCCTCGTCAATCGGCCCCGGGCCGAGCAGGCCACGGCGGGCGTTGTACCGAAACGCCTCGGCAATGGGCACACCCACCCGGATCAGGTCCGGCGGGAACCGGAACAGCTCCAGGTAGCGCGCATTCCACGCCACCAGCCGCTGCTCGCTGTCGATCACCACCACACCCTGCGGCAGGTGCGCCAGACTGCGGCTGAGCCCGCTGTCGGCCTGCTGGGCGGCCTGCAGCACGCCATCCTGTGCGGTGCGCAGTTCCTGTGCGTGCTGCTGCAGCACCGCTTCGAGCTCCAGGCGGCTGCGCTGCCGGTGCGAGGCCAGGCGCCGGCGCTGCTGCACGAACAGCGCCAGGAAACACAGCGCCAGCCAGATGCCGCCGGCGGCCAGCGCGGTACTGCGGCCCACCGCACCGCTGGCACCGGCATCGTGCAGCAGGTGCAGCTTCCACTGCGGGTCATCCAGCACGTAGGTCTGCCACAGCATCGGGCGCGGCAGCGAGGGCTGCTCCAGCCGCACCATGCGCCCGCCATCGGCCAACACATCCAGGGTGCGCGCCTGCAGCGGTTGCAGCGAGCGGTCGGCGTACTGGCGGGTGGCCAGCATCTCCTTGCGCTCGGCCGGGGAGAGCGGGCGAAGCAGGCGGTAGCGCCATGCATCGCCGTTGGCCAGGAACACCACGTCATGCGCATCGCTGGCCATCACGATGTCGGTGCTCTGCAGCCATTCCTGCTCCAACGCCCGCAGCTCGATCTTGATGGCGATGACACCCAGCACATCACCGTCGTGGTCGAGGATCGCCTGCGACAGGAAGTAACCCGGCACCGCCGTGGTCATGCCGATGCCGTAGAAGCGCCCGGTGCCCTTGGCCATGGCCTGCTGGAAGTAGGGCCGGTAGCTGTAGTCCTCACCCACATTCGTGGTGGGCTGGTCCCAGTTGCTGGCGGCTACGGCCACGCCATGGCGGTCGATCAGGGTCAGGGTGGAGGCGCGGGTGACGTTGTTGGCCTGCTGCAGTTTCAGGTTGAGCCGGTGACGCTCGGCGTCATCCAGCGGGCTGCTCACGGCCTGCAGCAGTTCCGGGTCCAGCGCCAGCAGCTGGGGCAGGGTACGGAAGCGATCGATGCGCTGCTGCAGCGTCTGCGCGTACAGGTCCAGCTGGCGGCGCACCTGGCTGCTTTCGGCTGCGAGGGCGCGCTGCTGGGCATAGCGGCCGGCAACCAGGCCAGCCAGGAGCGTACCGCCCACCATGACCAGCAGGGTCAACAGCAACGGGCGGTAGCGGGAGACGCGGTACATGGCGTCAGTTTACGGGGTGCCGGCGGGTGCGCGTTGCACGCACCCGCCGTTGAACATCAGAAGTGAACCTGCGCCCGAAGCTCGAAGATCTCCGGCTTGGTCCGCACGCCACGGCGGCTGGCATCAGCCCACACGTAGTTCGCCTGGAACTTGAAGTGGCTGGTCAGGTACCAGTTGGCACCCACGGTCCAGTCGTGCTGGCGGCCACCGAACACGTCGGCGTCGTCCAGGTCGATGCGGCTGTAACGGGCCAGCAGTTCCACCGCGCCGTAATCGTGCGCCGGCTTCACGTTGGCCACGGCGCCCGCGCTGTACGGACGCGATTCGCCGGTGACGATCCAGCTGCCCATCACGTACTGGCCATCACCGGTGTAATCCGGCTTGCCATCACGGGTGACGGTGGTACGCAGCGCTTCGGCCTGCACTGAGAACGGGCCATGGATGTAGATGCCCTCCAGGCCGGTGCGGCGGATCTGGTCGGCGGTGACCAGCGAGCCCGAATCCACGAGGCGGATGTCGGTCAGGCCGGCTTCCGGGCGCGCACGCAGGCGGGCGCTGGCATTGAAGTGCACATCGCGGCCGTCGCGGTAACCGCGCGGGTTTTCCTGCGAATAGGCCAGGCCCAGGTGGATCACATCGCCCGGTGCCTTCACCGGGGTCCACACGCCGCGCACGGCCTGGGTGGTGCCGGGGTTGTCACCCTGCAGGTCCTTGCCGCCATAGGCGCCCACCTGCATCAGGTACTGCGGGCGCTCCAGCACCCACTCGGCACCGGTGCGGCGGCCAGCGTAGAAGGCCTGCACGGGCAGGGCGGTTTCCACGAAACTGCCGGCGCGCGAGGAGGTGTTGGAATCCAGGCCGACCGGGGTCTTCATGTAACCGAAGCGGAAGCGGCCCACGTCCTTGCCGAACAGCGCCTTGCTCTCGAAGCGGAAGAACACGTCCAGCCAGGTGTCGGCCTGGAAGTCGTAGTACACCATCGCGTCGTACACGCCCTTCTTCTTCAGGGTCGCGCCGAACTCCTTGCGGCGCACCGCATCGTCATCTTCGAACGCGTCGGCGCCCGAGAAGTCGTTGAGGTCGTAGGCGATGTTGGCAGTGGCGGCCAGTTCGGTGCCGTCGCTGAAGGACACCTTGGTCGGCCAGTTGTCCCAGTCCGCGGCGGACGCGGCGAGGGGGGCGGACAGGGCGGTGAGGGCGATAAACAGGGGGGTCAGGCGCATGGATATGGTCTGGCTTCTAAAAAGTGGGGCAGAACAACAACGGCCGCGAGCGGGAAAACTGTTGGGCCACAAGGCCCGGAACGACACGGCCACCCGCCGCCGTGGGGGCGCGGTGCCCGTGCAGTGTAGGCACTGGGCTTGGCTGAACAGGGGGGCTAGTACCAATAGGTTATCTGCGTGGGGATGCAGCGGGCGTAAAAAGACCACGCCCGATGCCGCCGCCTGCGGCCGGCATCCCCGTGACACTGCCGGAGTTTCCCATGCACGTTCCCACCGCTGCCCCGCTTGCAGCCAAGCCGTTGCCGTTCTACCGCCAGCTGTATTTCCAGGTGGTGGTGGCGATCGTGCTGGGCGCCATCCTTGGCCATTACGAGCCGGCCTTCGCCGAATCGCTCAAGCCGCTGGGCGATGGCTTCATCAAGCTGGTGAAGATGATCATCGCCCCGGTGATCTTCCTGACCATCGTCACCGGCATCGCCGGCATGACCCACCTGCGCACCGTGGGCCGGGTGTTCGCCAAGTCGATGGCCTACTTCCTGTTCTTCTCCACCCTGGCGCTGATCGTGGGCATGGTGGTGGCGCACGTGGTGCAGCCCGGCGCCGGCATGAACATCAACCCGGCCGACCTGGACCAGACGGCGGTGCACAGCTACGTGGAAAAATCCCACGAGCTGACCCTCACCGGCTTCGTCTTGGACATCATTCCGGCCACGCTGGTGAGCGCCTTCGTGGATGGCAACATCCTGCAGGTGCTGTTCGTGGCGGTGCTGTTCGGCATTTCGCTGGCCCTGGTGGGTGAGCGCGGCCGCCCGGTGCTGACCTTCCTGGAGGCGCTGACCGCCCCGGTGTTCCGCCTGGTCCACATCCTGATGAAGGCCGCGCCGATCGGTGCGTTTGGTGCCATCGCCTTCACCATCGGCAAGTACGGGGTGGGCTCGCTGATCAACCTGGCTTGGCTGGTGGGCTCGTTCTACCTCACCGCGTTCCTGTTCGTGGCGGTCATCCTGGGCGTGGTCTGCCGCCTGTGCGGGTTCTCGGTGTTCAAGCTGGCCCGCTACCTGAAGGCCGAACTGCTGCTGGTGCTGGGCACCTCGTCCTCGGAATCGGCGCTGCCGTCGCTGATGGAAAAGATGGAAAAGGCCGGCTGCAGCAAGTCGGTGGTGGGCCTGGTGGTCCCCACGGGCTACTCGTTCAACCTGGACGGCACCAACATCTACATGACCCTGGCCGCGCTGTTCATCGCCCAGGCCACCAATACCGAATTGACCCTGGGCCACCAGATCGCGCTGCTGCTGGTGGCGATGCTCAGCTCCAAGGGCGCTGCGGGCGTGACCGGGGCGGGCTTCATCACCCTGGCCGCCACCCTGGCGGTGGTGCCGGAAGTGCCGGTGGCCGGCATGGCACTGATCCTGGGCGTGGACCGCTTCATGAGCGAATGCCGCTCGCTGACCAACTTCATCGGCAATGCGGTGGCCACGGTGGTGGTGTCGCGCTGGGAAGGCGCGCTGGACCGCGACCGCCTGGCGCTGGCCCTGGATGGCCGCGAGGCCGAGCTGCCGCCGCTGGCCACCGACGACCTGCCGTCGCCGCTGACCGCCCCGGCGCGCTGAACACGCCCCTCCCCCTGATGTGTGTGCAGCAGGTCCGTGCCGTCCCCCCTTGGGCGGCACGGCCTGCTTTTTCATAGCGGTTTCCGGTGATGTAAGTTGTCATCGGAGCCCGTCAGGCTGGCGTGGCATACGCCGGCGCACGGCCTGCCTGATGTGCGGTCGCAGCATGATCGCGACAGCGTAGCGACAGGTCCAACACCGCCAACGGGGGTATGATCCCCTGTTCCTCTCGCCCATTCATCTGCAGAAAGCGATGTCCAACGAAGATTTCAAACAGGCCGCCCTCGACTATCACCGCATGTCGCCGCCGGGCAAGATCAAGGTCACGGCGACCAAGCCGATGCTGACCCAGCGCGACCTGTCGTTGGCCTATTCGCCGGGCGTGGCCCACGCCTGCGAAGCCATCCTGGCCGACCCGCAGCAGGCCAGCGAGCTCACCGCCCGTGGCAACCTGGTGGCCGTGATCTCCAACGGCACCGCCGTGCTGGGCCTGGGCAACATCGGCCCGCTGGCCGGCAAGCCGGTGATGGAAGGCAAGGGCGTGCTGTTCCAGAAGTTTGCCGGTATCGATGTGTTCGACATCGAAATCAATGAAAACGACCCGGACAAGCTGGTCGACATCATCGCCTCGCTGGAGCCGACCTTCGGCGGCATCAACCTGGAAGACATCAAGGCGCCGGAGTGCTTCATCGTGGAGCGCAAGCTGCGCGAGCGGATGAACATCCCGGTGTTCCATGACGACCAGCACGGCACGGCGATCATCGTCGGCGCCGCGGTGCTCAACGCCATGGTCGTCACCGGCAAGAAGATCGAAGAAGTGAAACTGGCCACCACCGGCATGGGCGCCGCCGGTGTGTCGTGCGTGAACATGCTGGTCTCGCTGGGGCTGAAGCCGGAAAACATCCTGGCGTTCGACCGCGAAGGTGTGATCCACACCGGCCGTGCCGACCTGGACCCGGAAAAGAAGCGCTATGCCCGTGATACGGACAAGCGCACGCTGGCCGAGATCGTCGATGGCGCCGATATCTTCCTGGGCCTGTCGGCCCCGGGCATCCTCACTGCGGACATGGTCAAGACCATGGCCAAGGACCCGGTGATCTTCGCGCTGGCCAACCCCACCCCGGAAATCATGCCGGAAGTGGCGCGCGCGGTGCGCCCGGATGCGCTGATCGGCACCGGCCGTTCGGACTACCCGAACCAGATCAACAACGTGCTCTGCTTCCCGTACCTGTTCCGCGGTGCGCTGGACGTGGGCGCCACCGCGATCAACGAAGAAATGAAGATCGCCTGCGTGCACGCGATCGCCGCGATGGCACGCCGCGAAGCCAGCGACCTGGGTTCGGCCTATGGCGATGACACCCCGAGCTTCGGCCGCGACTACCTGATTCCGCGCCCGTTCGACCGCCGCCTGCTGGTGGAGCTGTCGGCCGCCGTGGCGCAGGCCGCGATGGATTCGGGCGTGGCTACGCGCCCGGTGGCCGACATGGGTGCCTACCGCGAGAAGCTGGCCCAGTTCGTCTACCGCACCAGCCTGATGATGAAGCCGGTGTACGACCGTGCGCGCGCGGACAAGCAGCGCGTGGTGTATGCCGAAGGCGAAGAAGAAGTGGTGCTGCGCGCGGTGCAGAATGTGGTCGATGAAGGCCTGGCCTTCCCGATCCTGATCGGCCGCCCGGACGTGATCGAATCGCGCATCGAACGCATGGGCCTGCGCATGAAGGCCGGCGTTGATTTCGACGTCACCAACATCAACGACGACCCGCGTTTCAACGACTACTGGCAGTACTACCACAACCTCACCGGCCGTCGCGGCGTGACGGTGGCGGCGGCCAAGAACCTGATGCGCTCGCGTCCGACCCTGATCGCGGCGGTGATGGTGGCACGCGGCGAAGCCGATGCGCTGCTCACCGGCGTGGTGGGCCGCTTCCACAAGAAGCTGGGCTACGTGCGCAGCGTGCTGCCGCTGGAATCGAAGGTCACCTCGACCTCGGCCATGACCGGTGTGATCAACCAGCAGGGCGTGTTCTTCTTCGTGGATACGCACGTGCAGGAAGACCCCACCGCCGAGCAGATCTGCGAAGCCACGCTGCAGGCGGCCTACCGCATGAAGCTGTTCGGGATCGAGCCCAAGGTGGCGCTGCTGTCGCACTCCAATTTCGGCAGCCACGATTCCAAGGACGCACTGAAGATGCGCACCGTGCGCGAGCTGCTGCTCAAGCGCAACCCGCGTCTGAACGTGGACGGTGAAATGCAGGGCGATACCGCGTGGGATGAAGCGCTGCGCCAGAAGCTGCTGCCCGACAGCACGCTGAAGGGCCGCGCCAACCTGTTCGTGCTGCCCAACCTCGAAGCGGCCAACATCGCCTACAACCTGGTGCGCGTGTTCACCGACGGCGTGGCGATCGGCCCGATCCTGATGGGCGTGGCCAAGCCGGCGCACATCCTGACCACCAGCGCCACCTCGCGCCGCGTGCTCAACATGACCGCCATTGCCGCGGTGGATGCGCAGATCCGCAAGCAATTGGAGGCTGAAAAGGCCTGAGGCCTTTTCAGCCCAACGCACGCAGTGCGTTGGTTTCGCGCAGCGAAACGGGTAGCCCCGGCCGTTGGCCGGATGCTCCAAAAGGAAGGGATCGGTGCACCGCACCGATCCCTTTTGCTTTTGAGGTTCCCGTGGGCCGGCCAACGGCCGGCGCTACCGGACACTTTCCCGCAGTCCCACGGTCACTCCCGTGCAACCTCCAACGGGCCAAATACCCCCACGCGGCCCGGCCGTGGCGGTGGTCCGCTGGACCCCGCCACCCTGGGCCCGACCACTTCCCCCCTCTGGAACGGCGCCATGCGCACTCGTCCTGCAAAGCGGTACTTCAAGCAGCTGTTCGCGTTGTATGCGGGTCTTGTAAGCGGCAGGTAAACCGAAAAGGGGGCGCATCGCGCCCCCTTTTCTTCACGGCGCGGCCGGCGCCAGCAGCTCCACTTCTGCCAGCTGCATCCGCCCCGGCCCCTCGATCCGCAACCGGTACTCGGTATAACGGCCCGGCTTGGCGATCCGGAACGGGCGGGTCTGCTGCTGCCACTCGAACGTTTCACCGCTGCGCTGGTCCAGCGTGACCCAGCTGCCACCGGCCTTGCGCGCTTCCAGCGTCCACTTGCCGCCCCGGATCGGCGCATTGCCGCTGGTCAGGGTGTACATCGACGGCGTGCCGTCAGACACCCCGGTGAACACCACGCTGCCCTTGCCGCCGAACGGCGCCACGGTGCCGGCGTCATCATCGGTCAGCGCCGCCAGCACCTTCCCATCGTCCAGCTGCGCACGCGCGCCGCTGCCCAGCAGGTCATGCAGAATCGCCGGGCGTTCACCGCGCGCGGTCAACGAGCGCGGCGCATCGTCCGGCCCGGTGCCCCACCTGGACGGCGCCGGACCCATCTCGAAGTCCAGCGTGGCGCCCTTGGCAATCACCTCATGCGGCACCCAGGTCCTGGTCCACGGTTGGCCGTTGATCTTCAGCGACTGCACGTAGACGTTGCGGTCCGAATTTTCCGGGGCATTCACGGTCAGCACCGCGCCGCCCTGCAGTTCCACCTTGGCATGCCTGAAGGCCGGCGAGCCGATCGCATATTCCGGCGAACCCATGCGCAGCGGGTACAGGCCCAGCGAGGCCAGCACATACCATGCCGAGGTTTCGCCGTTGTCTTCATCGCCCGGGTAGCCCTGGCCGATCTCGCTGCCCACGTACAGCCGCGACAGGATCTCGCGCACGTGCTGCTGGGTCTTCCACGGCTGCCCGGCGTACAGGTACATCCACGGAATGTGGTGCGAGGGCTGGTTGCTGTGCGCGTACATGCCCATGCGCACATCGCGCGCTTCGGTCATTTCATGGATGGTGCCGCCGTAGGAACCGGAGAATTCCGGGTCGGCGGTTTCCGGGGTGCTGAAGAACGTATCCAGTTTTTCAGCCAGCTTTTCGCGGCCACCGTACAGGCCGGCCAGGCCTTCGCCGTCGTGCGCGGCGGTGAAGGCGAACGTCCAGCCGTTGGATTCGGTGTAATCGTGGCCCCACACGCGCGCATCGTAGTCCTTCGCAGCCACGCGCCAGCTGCCATCGTCCTTGCGGCCCTGGAAGAAGCCGGCGGCCGGGTCGAACACGGTGGCGTAGGTGCCGGCGCGGGCGCGGAAATACGCCGCTTCGGTGCTGTAGCGCTCGCGTGCGGCGGGGCTGCCGGCGGTTTTCGCCAGCGCGGTGGCCATGTTGGCGATGCCGAAATCGTTGAGCGCGCCTTCCATCGTCCACGACATGCCTTCGTGCACGTCGGCGCTGGCGTAGCCACGGAACGTGGATTTATCCATGCCCTTGCGCCCGACATGGCGGTCCGGCGGCACCACGGTGGCGTTCTTCAAGGCGGCCTGGTAGGCCTCATCCGGATCGAAGCCCTTGATGCCCTTGAGGTAGGCATCGGCGAAGGCCACGTCCGAACTGGTGCCCACCATCAGGTCGGCATAGCCCGGCGAGGACCAGCGCGCCACCCAGCCACCGGCGCGGTACTGCTCCAGGAAGCCCTGCACCAGCTGCCCGGCATCGTCCGGGGTGAACAGCGCATACGCCGGCCAGGTGGTGCGGAAGGTGTCCCAGAAGCCGTTGTTGACGTACACCTTGCCATCGCGGATCGGTGCGAAGCTGCGCACCGCGCTGCCATCGGTGTTGTCGTCGGCGGCGCTGGCCTGGCTGGCGTACCGCCAGTCCGGGGCGGCAGCGGTACCGGCATTCTCAAACCCGGAATTCGGGTACAGGTACAGGCGGTACAGGCTGGAATACAGCGTGGTCTTCTGGTCGTCGCTGGCTTGGCCGATGTCGAAGCGGGCTAGGCGCTGGTCCCAGGCGTCCTGTGCGCGGGCGGCGACGGTAGCGAGCGTGTCTTCAGCAGCGAGTTCCAGCGCCAGGTTGTGGCGGGCCTGCTCGACCGAGATCAGCGAGGTGGCGATACGCATGGTCACCCGGCGGTCGCTGCCCGGGTCGAACTTGATGTAGCCGGTGGGCCGGCCGCTGTTGATGGTGCCGCTGCTGCGCCAGGGGCGGTCGAAGCTGGCCACCACGTACATGCGGGTAGCGCCGTTGGATAGCCCGCTGCGCGTATCGGTGTAGCCCGACAGCGTCTGCGTGGCCGCATCCAGGGTCAGTCCGCCACGCGCGTCGACATTGTCGAACAGCAGGTTGGCATCGCCGTCCTTGGGGAAATCGAACTGGAACAGCGCGGCATGGTCGGTCGGCGCGATGGCGGCGGCAATGCCGTTGTCGAAGCGCACCGCATACCGGTAAGGGCGCGCGCTTTCGTTGTCGCGCGAGAACGACAACGCACGCTTGGCGCGGTCCGCTTCCGGCACGCCACGGGTGGCCGACGGCATCACCTGGAAGGTCTGGCGGTCGCCCATCCACGGGCTGGGCTGGTGGCTCAGGGCCAGTGCCTGCAGCTGCGGGCGGTTGGCCGCGTTGTTCTGCTCGTTCCAGCGATACAGCCAGTTCAGCGCGCCGGCATCGGTCACCGGGGTCCAGAAGTTGAACCCGTGCGGCACCGCCGTGGCGGGGAAGTTGTTGCCGCGCGAGAAGGTGCCGTTGGCCTGGGTGCCGCGGGTGGTGAGCACCCAGTCGGACGGACGGGCCGGGGCGGTGCGCGGCTGGCTGTCCAGGCGTACATCGTCGATCCAGCCGGACACCGGCGCGTTGGCGGCGCTGCCCAGATCCAGTTCGATGGCGACCACGCGCCGGCCACGCAGTGCTTCCACATCGCCCAGGCGCACCGACTTGTGCGCCCACTGCTGCGGGTAAAGGGTCTTGGAATCCCCTTGGGCCTTGGCGCCGAGCGCAATCCCGTGCAGGTCGCGCGCGGCGCTGGCCGAGACCCGGCTGCCATCGTCCAGCACCAGGTCCAGCGAAACGTAGGTGGAGGCCACCGTGTCCTCGCCCACGATCTCCGGCAGCACCAGCCAGGACAGCGTGGTGTCGGCGTCGATGGTCACATCGGTGGTGAACAACGTAGTGGTGGCGGTGCCGCCGGCACTGGCGTAGTGCAGGGCACGCAGGCCGCTGTAGCCCACCCCGGGCTTGGCCGCATACGGCGCTTCCGGGCCCTTGCCGATCTTCACCTGCACGCCGCCCTTGCTGGCCTGCGGGGCGGGTTCGCCGGGCTCGAAGGAGGTCTGCAGGCCCTGCGCGAAGACGGGCAGGGCAACCGGCGCGCAGGCCAGGGCGAGGGCCAGCGGAAGCAGGGCGCGGCGGGCAGGGCGGGGGTGCGGCAGGGTCATGCAGGGATCTCCCGGGTGGGACAGGCGGCAGGCGGAGCCCGCATCGGCGACCTCGGCAGACAGCACCGCGCCGGCCGCCTGGAAGGGCAGTCGAAGCGATGCAGGTCCGGCGGGGGACGGGCCATGCGATCGGGTGTTTGATCGGAACGCCCCCGATCCTGCAACACCCGGAGCGGGCTTGGCAAGTGAAATTAGTTCGATCTAAACCCGGAAAAATCGCATATTGGCGTTTTGCCGGTGGCGTCCCGCGCGTAACCGGCCGCGCCGCGCTCGGCGCCCCGGGTGCTAGAATCGAGCCCCTCGCAATTCCTTTCCGTGCCCCGCCATGAGCCATACCGCCACCGCGCCCGCCAATGCCGAAAAGCGTTACACCGTGCACCGCAGCGACCTGCCGCTGAGCTGCCCGACGCCGGAGATGGCGCTGTGGAACTCGCACCCGCGCGTGTACCTGCCGATCGAAGACGAGCCGAACTGCGAAGCCGCGTGCCCGTACTGCGGTTCGGTCTTCGTGCTGGCCGACTGAGCAGGCGGAACCGAACGTGCGCCGACTGACCGTGGTGCAGCTGCTGCCGGCGCTGCACTCCGGCGGGGTTGAGCGCTCGACGCTGGAAATTGCCTCCGCGCTGGTCGCGGCCGGGCACCGCGCCATCGTGGTCTCCGCCGGTGGGCGGCTGGTCGAGCCGCTGCTGGCCAGTGGCGCCGAACACCTCACTCTGGATATCGGCCGCAAATCGCTGTGGACGCTGCGCCACGTGCGCACGCTGCGCAACCTGCTGGCCGAAACCGGCGCGGACATCGTGCACGCGCGCTCGCGGCTGCCGGCCTGGCTGGGCTACTACGCCGTGCGCAACCTGCCGGCGGCCACCCGCCCGCACTGGGTGACCACCGTGCATGGCTTGAATTCGCCCAGCCGCTACAGCGCGGTGATGACCAGCGGCGAACGGGTCATCTGCGTGTCCAACTGCGTGCGCGAATTCGTGCTCCAGCATTACCCGAGCGTGCCCCCGGAGCGCCTGCAGGTGATTCCGCGTGGGGTGGATACCTCGCAGTTCCCGCGCGTGGGCCGCCAGGACCGGCGCCCGCGCCTGGCGGTGGCCGCGCAGCATCCAACGCTGGCCGGCGATGCGCCGCTGCTGTTGTTGCCGGGCCGTGGCACCCGCCTCAAGGGGCACCACCATGCGCTGGGGCTGCTGGCCGGGCTGCATGCGGCCGGGGTGCGGGCGCTGCTGTGGATGCCGGGCACCCGCGAGCCGGGGCGTGAGCGCTACGTGGCCGAGCTGGAGGCGCAGGCGCGCAGCCTGGGCATCGCCGATGCGGTGCTGATGACCGCGCCGACCTCGCGCATTGCCGAGGCCTACGCCGCCAGCGATCTGGTGCTGCAGCTGTCCGACAAGCCCGAGGCCTTTGGCCGCACCGTGGTCGAAGCGTTGTCGGTGGGCCGGCCTGTACTGGGCTGGAACCAGGGCGGGGTGGGCGAGCTGCTGCAACACCTGCAGCCATCCGGCGCGGTACCCTTGGGCGACGCCGGGGCATTGCAGGCGCGTGCGCTGCAGTTGCTGGCGCAGCCGCCGTCGCTGCCCTCGCGTATTCCGTTCACCCTGCAGGCGATGCAACGTGACACGCTCCAGCTCTATACCTCCCTCGCTGGCTGAGCCGGTCAAGGCGCCCGGTTCGCCGGGCTTCCGCGCGGGCCGCTGGGCGCCGTGGTGGGTCATTGCATTCGTGGCACTGCTGCCGCTGCCCGGCGTTGCCGAAACCGTACTGGGCCTGGGCGCGATCTACGCCGCCGCGCGCATGGTCCAGCTGCGTCTGCAGGGCAAGCAACGCATGCTCAGCAGCCCGGCCTGGGCGCTGACCAGCATCCTGTTCCTGGGCTACTGGCTGCCACAGGCGTTCTCCGCCTTCGATGCGATCGATCCGGGCGCGGCGTGGCGCAAGACCGCTGCCGGCCTGCGCTATCTGCCCTTCATGTGGCTGGTGGCGATCGCGGTGGCCACGCCCGGGCGACGCGCACTGACCCTCAAAGGCATTGCGCTGATTACCGGGGTCTGGACGCTGGACGGACTGGCGCAGGCCGTACTCGGTACCAGCCCGCTGTTCTGGTCGATGGACCAGTTGAAGTGGGCGATCAGTGGGCATGGCTTGTGTCCACCGGCGGAGATGGCTGCAGCCGATCGCCTGAGCGGCGTGCTGGGGCCGTGCAATCTCAAATTCGGCCAGGTGCTGGCGAGCCTGTCACCGTTCCTGCTGTTTGCCGCCGCCGCGCGCTTCGGCCGTTGGGGCTGGATGCTGGTGGCGGCTGCCGTGGGCGTGGTACTGGTGCTGGCCGGTTCGCGCGCGGCGTGGCTGACCTATGCGCTGGTGCTGGTGTTTTCCGGCTGGCGCCTGCTCGGCGCGCGCGGCCTGCTCGCGTGCCTGGCGGTGGGCCTGGTGGCGGCGGTGGCACTGGCCGCCGGCTCGCACCAGGTGCGCGATCGGTTGGAGCGTACCGCGATGGCGTGGGAAGGCGAGAGCGATGGCGTGAACCAGGCGTTGTCCGGGCGCGCGCAGATCTGGGCCGCGGCGGGCTGCATGATCGAGCAGCATCCGATCAACGGCGTAGGCGCACGGGGTTTCCGCGATGCCTACCCCGACTGCAATCCGCGCCCTGAAGAACAGGAAGTGTGGGGCGCCGGCCCGGCGTTGCATGCGCACCAGATTCTGCTGGAGATCCTGGCCGAAACCGGCGTGCTCGGGTTGCTGCTATGGCTGGCCGCCGCAGCGCAGGCGTGGCGCGCGTGGCGCTTCGCACCACTGCCGGCACGCGAGCGCGCCCGCCCGGCGATGCTCGCCCTGGCGTTCACTGTGTTCCCGATCAACACCCACCTGGCGTTCTATTCCACCTTCTGGGGCGGCCTGACGCTACTGCTCGCCGCCCTCTACGCAGGCAGCCTGCTGGCCAGCGACGACCCGTAGAGCAACGCCCTGCGTGTCCCAAGCAACGTCAGCCACTTCGTAGAGACACGCCATGCGTGTCCCACGTAACGCCGGCCACTTCGTAGAGACACGCCATGCGTGTCCAGCGCGATCCCCGACACCCCGCGCAGACACGCATGGCGTGTCTCTACAGGCCTCTGCACCATGCGTAGGGATACTGGCCCGCTTGCTCCGCCAACCCTGCCCGCAACGGGTTGGCAACGATGTAACGTGCGGCCTGCAACAGCGATTCTTCCCGCCTCAACGCATGGTCGTGATACCCGCGCTGCCAGACCCGGTCGCCACCCATCAATCGGCTGCTGCGCGATTTGAAGATGTTCATGCAGGTGGCGAGGGTGCCGGATCTGAGTTCGATCAACCAATGCACGTGGTCGGGCATCACCACCCAGGCATGCGTGCGGCTGCGACCGCTGCGCTCCACGTGGCGCATTGCTTCGATGACGGCGCGGGCGTTCTCGGGCACCTCGAACCATGGTCGCCGATGGTGGGTGACCGTGGTGAGGATGTAGAGGGCCCCGACCGCCGACACCCGCCCGCGTTGAAGGCGTGAGCTGGACATGGGAGCAGGGTGGGGCCGTGGGTGCGGACCGGGTATCGGCAGAAGCCACAGCCCGGCGTAGGGGCACGCCTTGCGTGTCAGGGCGTCAGCGCGTGGTAGCCGGCAGTACGTGGGACACGCATGGCGTGTCGCTACGCGGGGCGCGCGTTATTTGTAGAAATCGCTGCGGCCGCCCGGCTGGCGCTTGAAGCGGCGGTGGATCCACAGGTACTGGTCAGGGGCCTCGCGCACCATCGCTTCGATGGCCTGGTTGACCCGTGCGGTATCAGCTTCCACATCATCGCTGGGGAAGTTCTCCAGCGGCGCGCCGATCTTCAGGAAGTACTTCCCGCCTTCGCGGCGGTGGAAGTACGGAATCACCGCGCAACCGGTCATCCGCGCCAGCTGGTGGGTGGCGGTAATGGTCGATGCGGTGTGCCCGAAGAACGGCACGAACACGGTGTCCTTGCCGCGCATGTCCTGGTCCGGCGCGTACCAGAGGAAGCCGCCCTTCTTCAGGTGACGCACGGTGGCGCGGATGTCCTCGTTGGCATACATCGCCTTGGCATAGCGCAGCCGGCCGAACTTCACCGCCCACTCGTACACCGGGTTGCGGTGCTTGCGGTACATGCCCGACAGGTCGACGTGGTCGCACAGCAACCGCCCGCACATCTCCAGGGTCATGAAATGGCCCGATACCAGCAGCACGCCACGGCCTTCGGCCTGCATGCGGTGCAGGTGCTCCAGGCCTTCCACCTGCACCTTCGGGCGGATGCTGTCGATGCTGCCCCACCAGGCCCGGGCGAATTCGAAAATGCCCACGCCCAACGCGTCGAAGCTGTCACGCAGCAGGCGCTGGCGCCAGGCGTCATCCTTCTCGGGGAAGCACAGCTTGAGGTTGACCTCGGCCGCGCGCCGCCGGCTGCTGGCCACATGGTAGGCCAAGGTGCCCACGCCCCGGCCGAGCGCGCGCTGCAGGCCCCAGGGCAGCCGGGCGACCACGAAGGCGGCCAGGATGAAGGCGAAGGTCGGCCAATGGCGGGGATTGCGCAGGGACGGCCGGGTGGCGGTGGAAGCGTTATCTGACATGCCCCGATTCTAAGTCATGCGTCCCCGCAGGTGCGTCAGCGCGGGGATCGGCCCGCTCCTGCATGTTTTTCCCGGTGCCGCTCCCGTATCCTCTGCGCATGCGTAAAAGTCCCATCGAATGGATCCTGCGCGGCCTGTATTCGGTCGTGCTGTACCTGTTGTTGCCGATCACCGTGTACCACCTGGTCTGGCGCGGATTCCGGGTGCGCGAGTACTTCCAGCGCTGGGACGAGCGCTACGCTTCCTACCCCGATTCCACCGCGCAGCCGCGGGTCTGGCTGCATGCGGTATCGGTGGGCGAGGTGAACGCGGCCGCGCCGCTGGTCAATGCGCTGCGCCAGCTGCGCCCGGACATCCGCTGGGTGATCACCACCATCACCCCCACCGGGTCGGAGCGGGTGCGCTCGCTGTGGGGCGATGCGGTGGACCACGTCTACCTGCCCTACGACGTGCCGGGCAGCGTGGGCCGTTTCCTGGGCCACTTCAAACCCAGCCTGGCGCTGATCCTGGAAACCGAGCTGTGGCCGAACCTGCTGTTCGGTTGCCGCGACCGTGGCATTCCGGTGTACATCCTCAACGCCCGGCTGTCGGCGCGCTCGCTGCGCGGTTACCGCCTGCTGCGCCCGCTGATCGGGCGCACGCTGCGCACTGTCACCTGCGTGGCCGCGCAGTCGGCCGACGACGCCGAGCGCTTCATTGAACTGGGCGCACTGCCAGAGCAGGTCAAGCCGCTGGGCAACCTGAAATTCGACATCGCCACGCCGAACGTGCGCGAGTTCACCGCCGACTTCCATGCCGCCGTGCCCGGCACGCGCCCGGTATGGATCGCGGCCAGCACGCACGAAGGCGAGGAGCAGGCCACCATCGACCTGCACCGCCGCCTGCGCAGGGAAGTCCCGAACCTGCTGCTGTTGTGGGCGCCGCGCCATCCCGAGCGTTTCCCCCGTGTGGAAGCGCTGGCGCGCGAGCAGGGCTGGAAGGTCAGCACGCGCCGCCAGCAGCACTGGCCGCAGGCCGACAGCGACGTGTTCGTGATCGATACGCTGGGCGAACTGATGGCGTTCTATGGCTGCGCGCAGGTGGCGTTCGTCGGTGGCAGCCTGCAGCCGATCGGCGGGCACAACCTGCTCGAGCCGGCGGCCATGGGCACCGCCACGGTGACCGGCCCACACCTGCACAACTTCGCCGAGATCTCCCGGCGCATGCGCGAAGCGGGCGCAGTGTTGATTGCCGATGACGTGGCCGGGGTGGGCGACGCCCTGCTGACGCTGCTGCGCGATCCCGAGGCGCGCGAGGACATGGCCAGCGCAGGCTGTGCGTTGGTCAGCAACGGACGTGGTGCGCTCAAGCGCACGGTGGAGCTGATTGCTCCGCAGCTTCCGCCGCCGCTGGACCCATGAAAAAAGCCACCCCTGCAGGTGGCTTTTTCGTTTCCGGTTACGCCTGGGTTACTGGCTGTTGACCGTGGTGCTGGGCGTCGCGGCCTGCTGGGTGAGCAGGCGGTTGATGTCCTGCAGTTCGGCGATGTCCAGCGTGCCGATCGCCTGGCCAAGCTGCAGGCGGTTCTGCAGGAAGGTGTAGCGGGCATTGGCGTATTCGAGCTGGGCCGAGAACAGGATGCGCTGGTTCTGGATCACGTCCAGCACGGTGCGGGTACCCACTTCCAGGCCGACCTGCGACGCGTCGTAGGCGCTCTGTGCCGAGACCACCGCCAGGCGGCGCGCTTCCACTTCGCTGATGCCGGCCACCAGGGTCTGGTAGGCGTTGCGGGTGTTGCGGTCCAGGGCGCGCTTCTGCTGCTCGTAGCCATCCTGGGCAATGTCACGCTGGGCCAGCGCCTGGCGCACGCCGGACTGGGTGGCGCCGCCGGAGAAGATCGGCACGCTCAGGGTCAGGCCGACGCTGTTGCTGCGGGCATCCGGGCTGAAGTTCGACCCGCTGCCGACCACGTCGCCCCAACTGGCCTGGCGACCGACGCTGGCGCCGAGCGAGAGGGTGGGGAGGTGGCCCGCACGCGCCGCCGACACGCTGGCTTCCGCCGCGCTCACCTGCAGTTCCTGCGCCTTCAGCGCCGGGTTCTGGGCGACGGCTTCGTTGACCAGCTGGTCAACGGTGGCGTACTTGGCCGGCAGTTCCGGGCGGAAATCGGCCGGCAGTGCACGCAGGTCGGTAACCGGCTGGCCGGTCAGTTCGGTCAGCGCCTGGTAGGCGTCGGCCAGGGTGTTCTGCGCGATGATCGTGTTGGCGCGGGCCTGGTCGTACTGGGCGCGGGCTTCATGCACGTCGGTGATCGGGGCCAGGCCCACTTCCAGCCGCTTGTCGGCGAAGTCGAACTGCTTCTTGGCCGCCGCTTCGTTGGTCTGCGCCGCCGACAGCGATTCAATGCCCACCAGCACGTTGAAGTACGCCGCCGAGGTGCGCACGATCAGGTCGTCGTTGGCCGAATCCAGGTTGAAGTCGGCCGCCTTGCTGAGCTCGCGCTGCGCACGCAGGTTGGCGAACTGGGTGAAGTTGACCAGCGTCTGCGAACCACTGATCCCGTAATTGCGGTTCTTGGTGGTGTACGAGGTCGAACTCACATCGTGGTTCGGGTTGGTGCGGTTGCGGGTGAGCGAGGCTTCGCCATTGATCTGCGGCAGCAGCGCGGCACGGGCCTGCACGGCGCCTTCCTTGTCGAACAGACGGGTCGATTCAGCCGCAGACAGCTGCGGATCGCCGTTGCGCGCCATTTCGTAGACCTGCAGCAGGTCGGCGGCAGAGGCGGTCATGGGCAGCAGGGCGGCGGCCAGCGCAATAGCGAGGGATCGGCGGATCATTGCGGCTTCCTTGGACTCAGAGGTGGAACTGGGGTGCCGGCGCGGCACCGCGCAGGTAATCGATATCGGTTTCAAACAGCGAATCGCTGATGCTGCCATCGGTCTTGACCAGCACCGCTTCCATTGCCGGCGAATGGCCACGGATCACGAACAGGCGGCCACCGGTACGCAGCCACTGGGTGAAGCGGGCGGGGATGGTCTCCACCGCGCCGGTGACGCAGATGGCATCGAAGCGGCGCTCGGTATCCCAGGTCAACGCGTCGGCGGTTTCAATGCGGACATTGGTGCCCAAGCCGGTTGCATCCAGGCGCGCACGCGCGGCCACGGCCAGTTCCGGGTCGATTTCCAGGCTCAGCACTTCGCGCGCCAGGGCGCCCATGCAGGCGCTGAGGTAGCCGCTGCCGGTGCCGATTTCCAGCACTTCGTCGCCCGGCTGCAGGTTCAGCGCCTGCAGGGTGCGGCCTTCGATGACCGGCTTCATCATCTTCTGGCCGTTACCGAGCGGCAGCTCGACATCGGTATAGGCGAGGGTACGGTTCGCATCGGCGACGAACGCCTCGCGCGGCAAACGTGCCAGTACGTCGAGCACACGGATGTCCAGCACGTCCCAGGGACGGATCTGCTGTTCAACCATCAGTTCGCGGGCGTGGGCGTAATCGATCGTCATGAGGTTCTTAATCCAGCGCAGTGGGCCGGCCATTTTACCGGTGCCGGGAGCCGGCGGCGCGCTGAGAGCATCGCTGCCGTCGCGCCGGGGTCGCAGTGCCGGAAGTCACCGCGACCTCCGGTCCATTCATGTTGTCATCACCGCCCGGGGCGGGTGGCGTAAGCCCTCAGGAAGAAGGTCACGCTGGCCTCGACATGGGCGTCGGCGTCGCACTCGGCCGGGGCCGTTCGCAGCCCGCACATCATATGCGTATGCAGCTCACCTTTGATGAGGGTGAAGAACTGCAGGGCGGCGGTCTGGAAGTCGGTGATCTCCAGTTCGCCACGCTCGGTGCGGGCACGCAGGAACTCGGCCAGGGCATCGCTGGTGCGCTGCGGGCCGGCCACCCAGAACATCTCGCGGATACGGTCGTCGGTATCGGGGGCCATCATCACCCGCTGCACGGCCACGGCCGCCGGCGAGGTGATCATGGTGAAGAAGGCCCGGCCGATGCCCAGCAGCTGCTCGCGCAGCGCGCCATCGGCGTCGGTGACGAACAGCGCGTCCGGCAGCATCTCGACGCAGGTTGACTTCACAGCTTCGGTGAAAAGCGTCTCTTTGTCGCCGAAATTGCTGTAAACGGTCAGCTTGGATACGCCGGCCTGGGCCGCGATGCTGTCCATGCTGACGCCGCCATACCCCTGGTCCACGAACAATGCCTTGGCCGCATCAAGGATGGCCGCGCGCTTGCCCAGATCCTTGGGACGGCCGGGCCCGGCTGCCTTGGCGGCAGGCTTGGACGGCACGGCGGAAGTGGTCGGATCGGTCATGCAAACAATACTAGACCAATCGGTTCGATATTTATACTATACCGACTGGTTCACTATTAGCCGTCATGGAATAGAGTGTTGCTTCCAGACGGTTTCCCCCGGCAATTCAAGGTCCAGGACCTCATGAACAACTTGCGATGGATGGGCGGTAGCCTGCTGGCGTTGATGCTGGCGGCGTGTGGCAAACAGGACGCCGAGCCGGCCGCGCCGATCCCGGTGCTGGTGGTGCAGCCGGGCACGGTGAGCGGCCAGGAAGTGGCGGCCTACCCGGGCGAGGTGCATGCGCTGCAGGAAAGCCCGCTGTCGTTCCGGGTCGGGGGCAACCTGGTCAAGCGGCATGTCGATGCCGGCCAGCGCGTGCGCAAGGGCGACCTGCTGGCCGAACTGGATGCCGCCGATTTCGCCTCGCAGGCAAGCGCCTCGCAGGCGCAGCTGGCCGCAGCCGAAGCCGACCTGGTGCGCGCCCGCGATGACCAGAAGCGCTACGCCACGCTGGCCGAGCAGCAGCTGGTCAGCCAGTCCACCCTGGATGCGCAGACCGCCGCGTTCAAGGCCGCGCAGGGCCAGGCCAATGCCGCCCGCGCCAACCTGGCGGTGGCCCGCAACCAGACCGGTTACGCGCAGCTGCGCGCGCCGGCCGATGGCGTGATCGCCAGCCGCCAGGCGGAAGCCGGGCAGGTAGTCGGCGCCGGGCAGACGGTGTTCACCCTGGCCGCGGATGGCGGCCGCGAGGTGCTGATCGCCCTGCCGGAAAGCAACATCCGCGATTACCAGGTTGGCCAGGACGTGCAGGTGGAGTTGTGGAACAAGCCGGGCCAGATGCTGCCGGGCACGATCCGCGAGATCGCCCCGGCTGCCGATGCACAGGCGCGTACCTACGCCACCCGGGTCAGCCTGGCGCCGGAGGCGGCCGCTGAAGTGGAACTGGGCCAGAGCGCGCGCGTGTTCGCCACCGCCGGCCGCACCGGCACATTGCAGCTGCCGCTGGGCGCGGTGCTGCGCGGCGCCGATGGCAAGGCCAGCGTGTGGGTGGTGAACCCGTCCAATGGCGCGATCAAGGCCACGCCGGTGACCGTGGGTGCCTATGGGCCCGACGCGGTGCCGGTGCTGTCCGGCGTGGCGGCACAGGACTGGGTGGTGGCCGCTGGCGGGCACCTGCTGCGCGAAGGCCAGGCGGTCACCCCGGTGGACCGGCAGAACCGCCCGGTGCTGAAGCCGGCCGCCGCGCCTGCTGCCACGGCCAAGGGGCACTGAGCCCGTGCGCCGGTTCAATCTTTCCGAATGGGCGCTGGGCAACCGCGCGCTGGTGCTGTTTGCGATGCTGGCCTTCGCCATCATTGGCGCCTGGTCGTACAAACACCTGGGCCAGTCCGAGGATCCGCCGTTCACCTTCAAGGTGATGGTGGTGCGCACGATGTGGCCGGGCGCCACCGCCGAGCAGGTCTCGCGGCAGGTGACCGAGCCGATCGAAAAGGCGCTGCTCAATACCGGGCAGTACGAATTCATCCGCTCGTATTCGCGCCCGGGCGAATCGCAGGTGATCTTCGCGGCCAAAGACAGCCTGCGTTCCAAGGCGATCCCGGATCTGTGGTACCAGGTGCGCAAGCGCGTGGGCGACATCAAGCCGACCCTGCCGCGCGAAATCGTCGGCCCGTTCTTCAACGACGAGTTCGGCGATACCTTCGGCAACATCTACGCACTGACCGGGCAGGGCTTCGACTACGCGGTGATGCGCGACTATGCCGACCGCATCCAGCTGGAACTGCAGCGGGTGCCGGACGTGGGTAAGATCGAGCTGGAGGGCCTGCAGGACGAGAAGGTCTGGATCGAACTGTCCAACACCAAGCTGGCCACGCTGGGCGTGTCGCTGCAGCAGGTGCAGCAGGCGCTGGCCGACCAGAATGCGATTGCCGCCACCAGCTTCTTTGAAACCCCTATCGACCGCGTGCAGCTGCGCGTCACCGGGCAGTTCCAGAGCGTGGACGACATCCGCCGCTTCCCGATCCAGGCCGGCGACCGCACCGTGCACCTGGGCGACATCGCCGAGGTCAAGCGCGGCTTTGCCGACCCGGCCTCGCCGAAGATGCGCTTCATGGGCGAAGACGCCATCGGCATCGCGGTGGCGATGAAGGACGGCGGCGACATCCTCAAGCTGGGCACCACCCTGGATGCCGAGTTCGAGCGCCTGCAGAAGACGCTGCCGGCCGGCATGCAGCTGCGCAAGGTCTCCGACCAGCCGCACGCGGTGGAAGAATCGGTGGGCGAGTTCGTGCAGGTGCTCACCGAAGCGGTGGTGATCGTGCTGCTGGTGAGCTTCTTCTCGCTGGGCCTGCGCACCGGCCTGGTGGTGGGCGTGACCATTCCGCTGGTGCTGGCGATGACGTTCTTCGTCATGCACTACTTCGACATCGGCCTGCACAAGATCTCGCTGGGCGCGCTGGTGCTTGCGCTCGGCCTGCTGGTGGACGATGCGATCATCGCAGTGGAGATGATGGCCACCAAGATGGAGCAGGGCTACGACCGCCTGCGCGCGGCCAGCTTTGCGTGGGAAAGCACCGCGTTCCCGATGTTGACCGGTACGCTGATCACCGCCGCCGGCTTCCTGCCGATTGCGACCGCTGCGTCCAGCACTGGTGAATACACCCGTTCGCTGTTCCAGGTGGTGACCATCGCGCTGGTGGTGTCGTGGATCGCCGCGGTGCTGTTCATTCCGTACCTGGGCGACAAGATGCTGCCGGACCTGTTCAATCCGCAGCCGCCCAAGCCGGGCAGCGTCGCCGCGCGCTGGCAGGCCCGCCGCGCGGCATGGGGCGACCGCTACCCCGCGTTGGCACGCTGGATCGTGCCCAAGCAGCACGCACACGACCACGACCCGTACCAGCGTCCGTTCTACACCCGCTTCCGGCGCTTCCTGGATACCTGCCTGCGCCATCGCTGGTGGGTGATCGGGGCCACCGCGGCGCTGTTCGTGTTCTCGCTGCTGATCTTCCGCTTCGTGCCGCAGCAGTTCTTCCCGGACTCGACCCGGCCGGAACTGATGGTGGACATCGAGCTGGCGGAAGGCGCCTCGCTGGAGGCGACCAAGGCGCAGGCGGCAAAGCTGGAAAAGCTGCTGCACGGCCGTGAGGGCATCAACAACTACGTGGCCTATGTGGGGACCGGTTCGCCGCGTTTCTACCTGCCGCTGGACCAGCAGTTGCCCGCCACCAACTTCTCGCAGTTCGTGGTGCTGACCGAGAACGCCGACGCGCGCGAGGCCACGCGCGACTGGCTGATCAAGGAGGTCATCCCGCAGTTCACCGACGTGCAGATGCGCGTGACCCGCCTGGAGAACGGACCGCCGGTCGGCTACCCGGTGCAGATGCGCATCTCCGGCGAGCACATCGACCAGGTGCAGGCGATCGCGCGGCAGGTGCAGGCCAAGGTGCGCGAGAACCCGCACGTGATCAACGTCAACCTGGACTGGAGCGAGCCGAGCAAGGTGGTGCGGCTGGTGATCGACCAGGATCGTGCGCGCGCGCTGGGCGTGAGCAGCGCGCAGGTGAGCCAGTTGCTGGGCACCTCGCTGTCGGGCATGAGCGTGAGCACGTACCGCGAAGGCAACCGCCTGATCGAGATGCTGCTGCGCGGGCCGGAGAACGAGCGGGTACGGCTGGACATGCTGGGCAGCCTGGCCATTCCGACGGCCAGCGGCACCTCGGTGACGCTGTCGCAGGTGGCGCGGCTGGAGTATGTGTTCGAAGACGGCATCATCTGGCACCGCAACCGGCTGCCGACGGTAACCGTGCGCGCCGACGTCGGCGACGCCACGCAGCCGCTGGACGTGGTGCAGCAGATCCTGCCGACGCTGGATGGCATCCGTGCCGAGCTGCCGTCGGGGTACCTGCTGGAGACCGGCGGCACGGTGGAGGATTCGGCGCGCGGACAGGATTCGATCAAGGCCGGCATGCCGCTGTTCCTGATCGTGGTGGCGACGTTGCTGATGCTGCAGCTGCGCAGTTTCTCGCGCGCCGCGATGGTGCTGGTGACCGCACCGCTGGGCATCATCGGGGCGACGTTGTTCCTGCTGCTGTTCCGCGCCCCGTTCGGATTCGTGGCGTTGCTGGGCACGATCGCGCTGGCGGGCATGATCATGCGCAACTCGGTGATCCTGATCGACCAGATCCAGCAGGACATCGATGCCGGGCATGACCGCTGGCACGCGATCATCGACGCCACCGTGCGCCGCTTCCGCCCGATCGTGCTGACTGCGCTTGCCGCGGTGCTGGCGATGATCCCGCTGTCGCGCAGTGCCTTCTACGGCTCGATGGCGATTTCGATCATGGGCGGGTTGATTGTCGGCACCGTGCTGACGCTGGTGTTCCTGCCGGCGCTGTATGCGGCGTGGTTCCGGGTGAAGCCGGACGAGGCCCGGTAGGGCCTCGTCCGGCGCTGCCATGCCCATGGAGCATGGCAGCCTTGTGTATCCCGAACGGGATGCACAAGGGGTAGAGCGGACTGTCAGTCCGCTGCCGTTCGCGCGGTGTGTGGGTCTGCGCCGAGAGCAGCGGACTGTCAGTCCGCTGCCGTTCGCGCGGTGTGTGGGTCTGCGCCGAGAGCAGCGGACTGACAGTCCGCTCTACCAGTCCGCTGCCGTTCGCGCGGTGTGTGGGTCTGCGCCGAGAGCAGCGGACTGACAGTCCGCTCTACCAGTCCGCTG
>NZ_JAGXKC010000035.1:26951-39073 GCF_019091045.1 Stenotrophomonas sp. GbtcB23
CCGTTCGCGCGGTGTGTGGGTCTGCGCCGAGAGCAGCGGACTGACAGTCCGCTCTACCAGTCCGCTCTGCCTCTGGGCCGCCGCTTATCCCAGACGCGCCAACACCGCGTCGGTGGCCTGCGTGGTGCTCACCGCCTGGCCCTTGGCGGCCAGGTCGGCGGTGAACACCCCATCGTCCAGCGCGGCATGTACGGCCGCTTCCACGGCAGCCGCTTCGGCCTCCAGCCCCAACGAATGGCGCAGCAGCATCGCGGCGCTGAAGATCGTGGCGTACGGGTTGGCGATGCCCTTGCCGGCGATATCCGGCGCAGACCCGTGGATCGGCTCGTAGATCCCGACCGCGCCCGGCTCACCCAGCGACGCCGACGGCAGCAGGCCCAGCGAACCGGCCAGCATCGAAGCTTCATCGGTAAGGATGTCGCCGAACATGTTCTCAGTCACGATCACGTCGTACTCGCGCGGCTTGGCCAGCAGGTGCATGGCCATCGAATCCACCAGCTGGTGCTCCAGCGCGATCTCCGGGAATTCCTCACGGCCGATCCGCGCCGCCACGTCACGCCACAGGCGCGAAGTTTCCAGCACGTTGGCCTTGTCCACCGAGGTGACCTTGCCACGGCGCTGCCGTGCCAACCGGAACGCGCTGCGCATCACCCGCTCGATTTCGCCCACGCTGTAGCTGCACAGGTCACTGGCGATGTCGGCCGTGCGCGTCTTCTCGCCGAAGTAGATGCCGCCGGTGAGCTCGCGCACCACCACGAAGTCCACGCCCTCCAGCAGCTCGGCCTTGATCGGCGAGGCGCCCAGCGCGGCCGGGTGGGTGCGCACCGGGCGCAGGTTGGCATACAGCCCCAGCGCCTTGCGGATGGCCAGCAGGCCCTGTTCCGGGCGCACTTTCGCGTTCGGGTCGGACCACTTCGGGCCGCCCACCGCGCCCAGCAGGATCGCGTCGGCCTGGCGGCAGGCCTCCAGCGTGGCCGCCGGCAGCGGCTCGCCGTGGCGGTCGATGGCGATGCCGCCGATATCGTGTTCGCTGAAATGGAAGGTGTGGGCAAAGCGTTCGGCCACCGCGCCCAGCACCGCAACCGCGGCCGCAGCGACTTCCGGACCGATGCCATCACCGGGCAATACGACAATCTCAGCGTGCATGTTCACTCTCGTAACGTTCAATGTCAGGGGTACGACCCAACAGATACCCCAACTGGTCCACGCCTTCCAGCAGACAGGTCTGCGAGAAGCCGTCCAGCGGGAAGGAATACACCCGGCCATCGGGTGTGCGCAGCTCGCGCGCGGCGATGTCCACGGTCAACGCGTCGTCCGGGCGCTGCATCAGCGTCTGCACGTCGGCTTCGTCGAGCACGATCGGCAGCAGGCCGTTCTTCAGCGCATTGCCGCGGAAGATATCGGCGATTTCGCTGCTGACGATCGCGCGCAGGCCCAGGTCGGCCAATGCCCACGGCGCGTGCTCACGCGAGGAGCCACAGCCGAAGTTGCGCCCGGCCAGCAGGATGCTGCGCCCGGCATTGTGCGGCTGGTTGAAGGCGAAACCCGGGTTCGGGCTGCCATCGGCCTGCCAGCGCCAGTCGTTGAATGCGTGCTTGCCCAGCCCGGCGCGTTCGGTGGTGGACAGGAACCGCGCCGGAATGATCTGGTCGGTGTCGATGTTGGTCTCGCGCAGCACCACGCTGGTCGAGGTCAGGGTGCGGAAGCCGCTCATCAGGCCACCTCCTGGCTGGCGTACAGTTCGCGCGGGTCGGCCACGTGGCCGTTCACCGCTGCCCAGGCGGCCGTCATCGGCGAGGCCAGCAGCGTGCGCGAGCCCGGGCCCTGGCGGCCTTCGAAGTTGCGGTTGCTGGTGCTCACTGCCAGCTGCCCCGGAGCGACCAGGTCGCCGTTCATGGCAATACACATCGAACAGCCCGGCTCGCGCCATTCGGCGCCGGCCGCGCGCACGATGGCATCGATGCCTTCGGCTTCGGCCTGGCGCTTGACGATCTCCGAACCCGGCACCACCAGCATGCGCACGCCATTGGCAACGCGCCGGCCCTGCAGCACCTGCGCCACTTCGCGCATGTCGCTCAGCCGGCCGTTGGTGCACGAGCCGACGAACACCACGTCCACCGGCGTACCGGCCAGGGTCTGCCCGGCGTGGAAGTGCATGTAATCCAGGCCCTTCTGGTCGGCCGCGTCGTTGGCGGCCGGGATCGGGGCGTCCACGGCGATCGCCGTGCCCGGATGCGTTCCCCAGGTCAGGGTCGGGCGAATGTCGGCAGCGTCGATGTGGACTTCCACGTCGAAGCGCGCGCCAGCATCGCTGCGCAGCTGTTTCCACTGCGCCACGGCGATGTCGAACTCCGCGCCTTTGGGGCCGCGCGGCGTATTGGCTACCCAGTCGAAGGTGACCTGGTCCGGCGCGACCATGCCGGCGCGCGCGCCGGCTTCAATGGACATGTTGCACAGGGTCATGCGCTGCTCCATGTCCATCGCGGTGATCGCGCTGCCCCGGAACTCCAGCACATGGCCGGTGCCGCCGTTGACCCCGATCACGCCGATGATGTGCAGCACCACGTCCTTGGCGCCCACGCCCGGCGCCAGTGTGCCATCGACGGTGATCGCCATGGTCCTGGCCTTGCGCTGCAGGAGGCACTGGGTGGCCAGCACGTGACCCACTTCGCTGGTGCCGATGCCGAACGCCAGCGCACCGAACGCGCCGTGGGTGGAGGTATGGCTGTCACCGCACACGATGGTCATGCCCGGCTGGGTGAAACCCTGCTCGGGTGCGATCACGTGCACGATGCCGCGGTTGGCCGACTGCAGGTCGAACAGCTCGATGCCGTGCTCGGCGCAGTTGCGCGCCAGCATCGCCACCTGGGCTTCCGAAGCGGCACTGGCGTACGGCAGCTTGCCGTCGGCACCGGCCGGCAGGGTCGGGGTGGAGTGATCCATGGTGGCCTTGGTCCGGTCCGGGCGGCGCGGCGACAGGCCGCGCTCGCGCAGTTCGGTGAAGGCCTGCGGCGAGGTCACTTCGTGGATCAGGTGCAGGTCGATGTACAGCACGGCGGGCGCGCTGTCCGATTCGGGCACGACCACGTGGGCGTCCCACAGTTTGTCGTACAGGGTGCGGGGAGCTGGGGTCATGGAATGGCCTTGCTGTGGTTCATGTGACGATAGGGCGGTTCGGGTCGGTCAGGAAGTGCGCAGCCGCGCCTCGAAGCGCAGCCGCACGTAATCGGCGGTCCATTGGCCGTGCGCGTTGCGCTGGGTCGGCGCCAGCAGCGCCACGGTGTCATCCAGCACGCGCTGGCGCTGGGCGGCATCCAACCCCACCAGGAAGGGCGAGGCGAAGGTGCGCAGCCAGCCCTGCATGCCGGTGGGCAACACGGTCGGGCGTGCCAGGCATTCGATATGGCGCACCTGGAAACCGTGCGCGCGCAGGCGCTCGGCGTAGGCGTCTTCGTCAGGGAAGTACCACGGGAACGCCGGCACGGCGTGGCCGTTGCTGCACAGGGCGGCCTGCAGTGCGCTGGTGATGGTGGCCACGTTGCCCTGGCCGCCGATCTCGGCGACGAAGCGGCCACCGGGCCGCAGCGCACGGCGCACGCCGTCGATCACCCTGTCCGGTTCCCGCATCCAGTGCAGCGCCGCGTTGCTGAACACCGCATCGAAGCAGCGCTCGAAGGTCATCGCATGCGCGTCCATCAGCCGTGCATCGATCCCACGCGCACGCGCGCCACCGATCAGCTCCGGCGAACTGTCCACGCCGGTCACGTGCGCGCCGCTCAGTGCTAGATCGAAGCTCAGCACGCCATCGCCGCAGCCCAGGTCAAGGATCCGCTCGCCGCGCTGCGGGTCGAGCAGGCGCGCCACCGCACCGCCGAGCAGCGGCACGAAGCCGGCGTCGATGGCGTAGTCGTGCGCGTTCCAGTGCTGGGAAGCATCGGCGGTGTAAGGGCTGTCGAAGGCACTCATGCGTGGGTTCCTCAGGCGGCGGCGGTGGCCGCGGGGTGTTCGGCGCTGGCCTGGCGCTGGCGCAGCAGGCGGTTGGCCACGTCCAGCCAGGCCAGTGCCGAGGCTTCGATGATGTCGCGGCTGGTGCCGGTGCCTTCGTATTCCACGCCGTCGTGGCGCACGCTCAGGTTGGCTTCGCCGCGCGCGTCGGCGCCGATGCCCACGCTGTGCACGTGGTAGCTGTCCAGCATCAACTGTACGCCGGTGGCGGCCGACAGCGCGCCGAACAGCGCGTCCACCGGGCCATCGCCCTGCGCGGTTTCGGCCACGCGGTTGCCGTCCGGGTCGGACAGTTCAACCAGCGCGTTGGCGCGGCTGCCCACGTCGCTGATGGTCATCGAGGCCAGCCGGTACCCATTCTGGGTGGAACTGCCCTGCATGAGTACCTGCAGGTCGGCATCGGTGACCACGCGCTGCTGCTCGCACAGGGTCTTGAACTGCTCGAACACCAGCTTCAGCTCTTCTTCCTCCAGCCAGAAGCCCAGTGCACGCAGGCGCGCTTCAACCGCCGCGCGGCCACTGTGGCGGCCCAGCACCATCTGCGAATTCTCCCAGCCCACGTCTTCCGGGCGCATGATTTCGTAGGTGCCGCGGTGGCGCAGCATGCCGTGCTGGTGGATGCCCGATTCGTGCGCGAAGGCATTGGCGCCCACGATCGCCTTGTTGCGCTGGACCGGCATGCCGACCAGGCGCTGCAGCAGTTGCGAGGTGGACACGATGCGCGGGGTGTTGATGCGGGTGTCTTCCTCGTAGAAGGCGTTGCGTACCTTCAGCACCATGGCCAGCTCTTCCAGCGAGCAGTTGCCGGCGCGCTCGCCGATGCCGTTGATGGTGCACTCCACCTGGCGGGCGCCGCCTTCGATGGCCGCCAGCGAATTGGCCACGGCCAGGCCCAGGTCGTTGTGGCAGTGCGTGCTGAAGATGATGCGGTCGCTGTCGGGCACCCCGGCGATGACTCGCTGGAACATGCCGCGGATCTCTTCCGGGGTGGTGAAGCCCACGGTGTCGGGCAGGTTGATGGTGGTGGCGCCGGCAGCGACGGCCACGCGGGCCACTTCGATCAGGAAGTCTTCTTCGGTGCGGGTGGCATCCTCGGCCGAGAATTCCACATCGTCGATGTAGCTGCGCGCCAGGCTCACGTGCTTGTGCACCGATTCCAGTACCCGCTCGCGGCTCATGCGCAGCTTATGCTCGCGGTGCAGCGGGCTGGTGGACAGGAACACGTGCAGGCGCGCATTGGCGGCTGCGTCCAGGGCCCTCGCCGAGGTTTCGATGTCGGCGGCCAGGCAGCGCGACAGCACCGCCAGGGTCGGGCGGCGCACTTCGCGGCCGATCATCGCCATCGCGTCGCGGTCGGACTGCGAGCTGGCCGGGAAGCCGGTTTCGATGACGTCCACGCCCAGCTCGTCGAGCGCGCGTGCCATCACCAGCTTCTGCTGCGGGCTCATGCTGCAGCCGGGCGATTGCTCGCCGTCACGCAGGGTGGTGTCGAAAATTCGAATTCGGGGGGAGTTGGGCGTATTCACCAGGAGGTCTCCTCGACGGCAAGGTCGGATGGCAAGGCAGGGGAAGGAAGGACGATGGAATTCGGGGGTGGCGCGAGCACGGTCGGTAGCGGTGGCCGTGTCCGCTCGCTGGCGCGGCGGCGCGGTTTGCGCGGCGGGCGCGGGCGGATGTCGGACAGCAGCTGGGCCAGCACCATGGCGTCGATGTTGCCGCCGGAGACCACCGCGCACTTGCGCTTGCCGGCCACGCGGCGGCCGGCGGCCAGCGCCAGCGCGCCGGCGCCTTCGGCGATGATGTGTTCTTCCAGCGCCAGCCGTACCAGGGTTTCGCGCAGCTCGGCTTCGCGCACGATCACTACGCCGTCCAGCAGCGCACTGCACAGGCGGCGGGTCAGGGTGCCAGGGATCTTCACTTTCACGCCGTCGGCCAGGGTGGCCACCGGTGCGATCTCGCGGGTGTCGCCGCGGATCGCGCGGGCCATCGAATCCACGCCCTCGACCTGCGCGCCGACGATGCGCACGCCCTGCGATTTCAGCGCCAGCGCGACGCCGGAGGCCAGCCCGCCACCGCCGATCGGCACGATCACCACGTCCGGCGCATGCGCGGCCAGTTCGATCCCCAGCGTGCCCTGGCCCGCGATCACGTCGGGATCGTCGAAGGCGGACAGGAAGCGGTAGCCGTGCTGGTCGGCCAGGGCGCGCGCGAAGGCGTACGCCTCGTCGTAACTGCTGCCGTGCTGGCGCACGGTGGCGCCCCAGTGGGCAACGCCCGCGATCTTGGTCGCCGGGGCGCCGTGCGGCATCACCGTGATGGCCGGGATATCCAGCCGGTAGGCCGACCACGCCACGCCCTGGGCATGGTTGCCGGCCGAGGCGCAGATGACCGGGCGGTCATCACCGCGTTCGCGCCCGGCCAGCAGCGCATTCAATGCGCCGCGCACCTTGTACGAGCCGGTGCGCTGCAGGTTTTCCAGTTTCAGCCAAGTGCCGAACCGCTCCGCATAATGCAGCGGCGTGGGTGGCAGGAACCGGCGCAGCCGCGCCTGCGCGGCCAGCACGTCGGCGACGCTTACGTCGCCTACTTCTGATTCCTGCGGGGCACGGCTAGCCGGCATGGCGGCTCCGCAGATCGCACGCGGGATGACGGACGCGGTCGTGCGTGGGCGACGGGCCTTGAAGAAGACCCCTCCGTACCGGCACCGGAACCACGGCGCGGGCGTTCATACGGTTACTCCAGTACCCGGCTCCAGCGCGCTGATCCGCACCGAAACACAGTCGTAGATCTTCTCGATCTGGCGGCACAGCGTCTCCGGGGGACGGGTGCTGTCCACCACCAGCTGCAGGTGCCAGCGGCCATCGTCGGCCGCATTGGGCGCACCCACGATCGCGCGCGGCGCAAAGCCACGGCGTTCGGCCATGCCGATAACGCGCAGCAGCGCGCCTTCGGCGGGAACCAGCACCAGGTCAAGCCGGTATTGCATGGGGGAACTCCTGGGGCTGATGGGCGGGGTTGCTTTCCAGCATCGTGCTGTTGGCGTTGTTGGGCGGCACCAGCGGCCATACGTTGGCGCGCGCATCGATGGCCACGTGCAGCAGCGCCGGGCCGGGTTCGGCCAGCAGCGCGGCCAGGCCGCCTTCGACGTCGTCGCGGTTCTCGATGCGGGTGGCAGGAATGCCGAACACCTTGGCCAGCGCGGCGAAGTCCGGGTTGTCGGACAGGTCGATCTCGCTGTAGCGCTCGGCGAAGAACAGCTCCTGCCACTGGCGGACCATGCCCAGCGAGCTGTTGTCCAGCAGCACGATCTTCACCGGCAGGCGGCAGCGGGCGATGGTGGCCAGCTCCTGCACGTTCATCATGAAGCTGCCGTCGCCGGAGACCAGCACCACGGTGCGGTCGGGGCAGGCGAACTGCGCGCCCATCGCCGCCGGCAGGCCGAAGCCCATGGTCCCCAGCGCACCGCTGGTCAGGTGGTTGCGCGGGTGGTTGAACCGACAATGCTGCGCCACCCACATCTGGTGCTGGCCGACATCGCAGGCAATGATTGCGTCGGCCGGCGCCACTTCGCTCAGGCGCTTCAGCAGCGCCGGGGCATAGATGTGCGCGCCCGGCGCGTCGTAGCGCGCGGCGAAGCGCTCGCGGTGCCCGGAGCAGCGCTTGCGCCATGCCTCCTGCGATGCGGCGGCGCGCGGCAGGGCCGCCGTCAGTGCGCGCAGCGCGGTGCCGACATTGCCCGGCACCGCCACATCGGCGGTACGCAGCTTGGAAATCTCATACGCGTCGGCATCGATATGGATGACGCGGGCGAACGGGGCGAACTCGTTCAACTTGCCGGTAGCGCGGTCGTCGAAGCGTGCACCGACCACCACCAGCAGGTCGCTCTCCTGCACGGCCATGTTGGCTGCGCGGGTGCCGTGCATGCCCAGCATGCCCAGGTAATGCGGGTGCTGTGCCGGCAGCCCACCCAGACCGCGCAGGGTCAGCACGGTGGGAATGGCGGTGGCATCGACGAAGGCACGGAAGTCCTCCACCGCATCGCCCAGCGCGACACCGCCGCCGGCGTAGATCACCGGCTTTTCGGCGGCCTGGATCGCGGCGATGGCATCGGCCAGCGCGGCGTCGGCCGGGGCCACCGGCGGGTTGACCGTTTCCGGCACGTGCGCCGGCAGGTGGCTGGCGTCGGCGATCTGCACATCCTTGGGCAGGTCGATCAGCACCGGGCCGGGGCGGCCCTCGCGCGCAATCCGGAACGCCTCACGGACGATCCGCGGCAGGTCGTCGACCGAACGCACCAGCCAGCTGTGTTTGACGATCGGCAGGGTCAGCCCGAACACGTCCAGTTCCTGGAACGCGTCGGTGCCCAGCAGCGGGGTGGCGACCTGGCCGGTGATGCAGACCATCGGCACCGAATCCAGCATCGCATCGGCGATGCCGGTGACCAGGTTGGAAGCGCCCGGGCCGGAGGTGGCCACGCAGACGCCGACGCGGCCGCTGGCGCGGGCATAGCCGTTGGCCGCCAGGGCCGCGCCCTGTTCGTGGCGCACCAGGATGTGCTTCAGCCCTGAATCCACCAGGGCGTCGTAGAAGGGCATGATGGTGCCGCCCGGATAGCCGAACAGCGTATCGACGCCCTCGGCTTCCAGGGCCTGCGTCAACCAGCGTGCGCCGTTGCGGGGCGCGGTGCTGTGTGCGGAGGTGTTCATGCGGTGACCTTTGCGAAAGCGGTGGGGGAGCCGCGCGGTTACGCGGCTTGACTTTGCAACCAGACCATCTTGGCGCGCAGTTCCTTGCCTACCTTCTCGATCGGGTGTTCCAGGTCGGCCTGCTTGAACTTGTTGTAGTTCGGCAGGCCCGCTTCGTATTCGGCCACCCAGTTCTTGGTGAACGTGCCGTCCTGGATGTCGGCCAGCACCGCCTTCATGCGCTCCTTGGTGCCGGCGTCGATGACGCGCGGGCCGCTCACGTAGTCGCCGTACTGCGCGGTTTCGGAGATGAACTCCAGCATGCGGGTGATGCCGCCTTCGTAGAACAGGTCCACGATCAGCTTCAGTTCGTGCAGGACTTCGTAGTAGGCGATTTCCGGCTGGTAGCCGGCTTCCACCAGCGTTTCGAACCCGGCCTGGACCAGGGCCGAGGCGCCGCCACACAACACGGCCTGTTCGCCGAACAGGTCGGTTTCGGTTTCTTCCTTGAAGGTGGTCTGGATCAGGTTGGCGCGTGCGCCGCCCAGGCCGGCGGCATAGGCCAGGGCGTACTCGGCGGCCTTGCCGCTGCGGTCCTGGTAGACCGCCCAGATGCACGGCACGCCGCGGCCGATTTCGTATTCGCGGCGGACCAGCGCGCCCGGGCCCTTGGGCGCAACCAGCACCACGTCCAGGTCATCGCGCGGGGCGATCATGTTGAAGTGCACGTTCAGGCCGTGGGCGAACAGCAGCACGGCGCCCTTTTTCATGTTCGGCGCCAGCACGTCTTCGTAGAGTTTCTTCTGCACCATGTCCGGGGTCAGCACGGCGACCAGGTCCGCATCCTTGACCGCCTCGGCCGGTGCCTTGACGGTGAAACCGTCGGCCTGTGCCTTGACCTCGGTCGGGCCGCCCGGACGCAGGCCGATGACCACGTCGAAACCGGATTCACGCAGGTTCAATGCGTGGGCGCGGCCCTGGCTGCCGTAGCCGACAACAGCGATCTTGATCTGGGGCAGGTCGTTGGTGCTCATGGGGGAGGTCCTTTGGAGGAAGAAATCGGAGGGTTCTGAAACGAAAAAACCCGCACCAGGGTGGGTGCGGGTTTTGATGGATACCTGGCAGTTCTACTTACACGCCGGTCCGTCCCGCACCTGTTGGTTGGGTAATAAGTACGAGGACAAGAAGCGAACGGATGGAGGCCGCGCCGGGACCGGCGTGCTCGATGGATTCGCGAATGGGCGTGTGGCGCTGCAACATGTGATCGAGAAAACCACAGCGGTTTTGCCGCTGTCAACCGTGTTTGGACAATTTCCAACGGTTTCGGCTGTATCCAGCGCAAAGCCCCGCCGCATAAGGATGGTTGCGCGTGAAATCGTTCCGGTGAACGTCAATTCAAGTTTTGAAGCCCGGTTTCTGCGCGGATCAGGCTGTCGTGGATGGCCCCGTGCATGACCATTGTCGGATGTGCGCGGCACGCCTCAACCGCCACCATCGAACGCTTTCCACCCCTCCAGGAAACTCCTCCGTGACCCGACCCCTTGTCCGTGCCGCCCTGGCTGCCGCGCTGCTGTGCGTCCTGCCGATGCTGTCTTCTGCCGCCGACCGGGTCACCGGGCATGGCTTTGCCACCCGCTCGGAAGTGATCGCCCCGCACGCGATGGCGGCCACCTCGCAGCCGCTGGCCACGCAGATCGCGCTGGATGTGATGAAGGGCGGTGGCTCGGCGGTGGATGCGGCGATCGCCGCCAATGCCGCGCTGGGGCTGATGGAGCCCACCGGAAACGGGGTGGGCGGGGACCTGTTCGCGATCGTGTGGGATCCAAAAACGCAGAAGCTGTACGGCTACAACGGCTCGGGCCGTTCGCCGAAGTCGCTGACCCTGGCCGAGTTCCAGCGCCGGGGGCTGAAGGACATCCCGGCCACGGGCCCACTGCCGGTGTCGGTGCCGGGCGCGGTGGATGGCTGGTTCGCGCTGCATGACCGCTTCGGCCGCAAGCCGATGGCCGACAACCTGGCGCCGGCGATCCGCTACGCGCGCGAGGGCCACCCGGTGGCGGAGGTGATCGCCTACTACTGGGACCGGTCGGTGCCGAAGCTGTCGCAGTATCCAGGCTTCAAGGAGCAGTTCACGATCAACGGGCATGCGCCGCGCAAGGGTGAGCTGTGGAAGAACCCGAACCTGGCCAACACGCTGGAGCAGATCGCGCAGGGCGGCCGCGACGCGTTTTACAAAGGCGACATCGCACGCACGATCGGCACCTACTTCAAGGCCAATGGCGGTTACCTGAGCTACGACGACATGGCCAGCCACCACGGCGAGTGGGTGGAGCCGGTGAGCAGCAACTACCGGGGGTATGACGTGTGGGAGCTGCCGCCGAACAGCCAGGGTATCGCGGCGCTGCAGATCCTGAACGTGCTGGAGGGGTACGACTTCTCGAAGATTCCGTTCGGCTCGCCGGAGCATGTGCACCTGTTCGTGGAAGCCAAGAAGCTGGCCTTCGCGGACCGTGCGCGCTTCTACACCGATCCGGCGTTCCAGCCGGCGCCGGTGGCCAAGCTGGTGTCGAAGGAATATGCGGCTGAGCGGCGCAAGCTGATTTCAATGGACAAGGCGCTGCGCGAGGTGCAGCCGGGCACGCCGAAGCATCTGGAAGAGGGCGACACGATCTACATGACGGTGGCCGATGCGGACGGGATGATGGTATCGCTGATCCAGTCCAACTACCGCGGCATGGGCAGCGGCATGGCGCCGCCGGGGCTGGGTTTCATCCTGCAGGATCGCGGCGAGATGTTCGTGCTGCGCAAGGACCACCCCAATGGCTATGCGCCGGGCAAGCGTCCGTTCCAGACCATCATTCCGGGCTTCGTGACCAAGGACGGCAAGCCGTGGATGAGCTTTGGCGTGATGGGCGGTGCGATGCAGCCGCAGGGGCACGCGCAGATCGTGATGAACCTGGTGGACTTCGGCATGAACCTGCAGGAAGCCGGTGATGCGCCGCGCATCCAGCATGAAGGCTCGACCGAACCGACCGGGCAGGCCACGGCGATGAGCGACGGCGGCGAGGTGAATCTCGAAACCGGCTATCCGTATGAAACGGTGCGCGCGTTGATGCGCAAGGGGCACCGCGTGACGTTCGCTGACGGGCCGTACGGTGGCTATCAGGCGATCATGCGCGACCCGGAAACCGGGGTGTATTACGGTGCTTCGGAAAGTCGCAAGGATGGGCAGGCAGCCGGATACTGAGCAGTCCGGTGTAGCCACGCCTTGCGTGGCTGCTTCATGCATCTTTGCGAACAGCCTTTGGTTCTCGCATGCCCTGAGCTGGGCCGGCGGGTGCGGGGGTACGGGGGGCGCCGTGAACCTGTGGTGGTCAAGTTTTTCTGGACACTCTCAAGGGGCGTTCAGGCCACCTGCGCTTCGTGGAGCGC
>NZ_JAGXKC010000350.1:0-283 GCF_019091045.1 Stenotrophomonas sp. GbtcB23
CTGGCGTTAGAGTCCGAAGGTAAACAGCAGAGGGTTGCGCGAGGATCTTGTAGGAATACGGCAAGCCGGCCAAACCACGCCCAGGTTTCGCGTTTCCCTCGACAGTGACTTGCTTTTATGGCCCCTGAGTCTCGTGTACCTAAATGACTCCTATCTCTCTTGCTTTTCTTACGAGCTCTACGGTTCCGTGGACGCCGAGCTTCCGAGACATTACGAACTTGTGGTGTTCGATGGTCCGGGTCGAGAGTCCCCTGGCGTATCCGATTTCTTTTGCTCTCAGCCC
>NZ_JAGXKC010000351.1:0-283 GCF_019091045.1 Stenotrophomonas sp. GbtcB23
GCCTCGGCCCAATCTCCCCTGAGCATCGCGTTCTCGGCCTGGACCTCCAAGCGTCTATGGTCCACCCGCGCATCTATCCCTGCCAATGCCAGGTGCGCATTGGTGAGCTCAGCCACAGTCGCTCGCACCCACTCCACCTCCGACCGCCCCGATGAGCCGCCATCCAGCTCACGAGTTTTGTCTCCGAAGCCGTCGGGGGTCATACGGCGGGTCGTGGCAAGAATATGGACATGGAAATTCCGTCCGTCCCGTGTCCCGGGGCTATGAATGCTTGCCTGGATTG
>NZ_JAGXKC010000352.1:0-282 GCF_019091045.1 Stenotrophomonas sp. GbtcB23
GTTCGACCGGGCCGGGGAACGCTACGTGGTGGTGCGGCCCGACGGCAGCCTGGACGAGTCCATGGCGTTGGAGCTGCGCCCCTAGATCATCGGATGACCAGCACCGGGACGGGGCTGCGTGCGAGCACTTCGGCGGTCTGGCTGCCGAGCAGGACCCGGGACACGCCGCGGCGGCCGTGCGAGGACATCACGATCAGGTCGCTGTTGCGTTCCATGGCCGTGACGATGATGCCGTCGGCGGCATAGCGGTCCAGCACGTGCACGGTGGTGGCGCGCAGGCCC
>NZ_JAGXKC010000353.1:0-282 GCF_019091045.1 Stenotrophomonas sp. GbtcB23
TGGGCAAATGGCTGGTGGCCAGTTTTTCCGTCGGCCAGGTCCTGCTCATTCGCTCGATCGGCGCCTTTTTCGTGCTTGGCCCGATGCTCACCCGCCAGCCGATCTCTGCGCTGTACAGGGCCGAAAGGCCTGGGCTCCATGTGCTGCGCGTGACCCTCGCGACCGCCGATATCGGGCTTTTCTATGCTGCCGTCGTCTACCTGCCCCTTGCCGATGTCATGACCTTCTACATGGCAGGGCCGATCTATGTGGCGGCTCTGTCGCATTTCCTGCTTGGTGAAC
>NZ_JAGXKC010000354.1:0-281 GCF_019091045.1 Stenotrophomonas sp. GbtcB23
GCAAAGGGCCGTCTGGGGCTCCGCGACTACGAGAAGATGTTTTGTCCCGACCTGAAGAGCGGCAGGGACATTTTCGACATGCGCGGCATCGATCGGGACAAGGGCTGCATGGTCGTCGTCAGGCCGGACCAGTATGTCGCCCATATTCTGCCGCTCGATGCGCATGCGGAACTCGCAGCCTTCTTCGATGCCTTCATGCTGCAGAAGAAGGCTGAGTCTCTCGTGGCCATGGCGTGAAGACAAGAAAGGGGCCGACAGGCCCCTTTCTTCCATCCCATATC
>NZ_JAGXKC010000355.1:0-281 GCF_019091045.1 Stenotrophomonas sp. GbtcB23
AGTGCGCCGTCCGGCCAGCAGGCCTTCGGCGCGCCGAGCCGCACGTCCATGCCGATCAGCGCAGCCCCCGTCAGCAGCCAGTTGCCCATGTTGTTGCCGGCATCGCCCAGAAAGCAGAAGGAGAGCTGCGACAGGTGCTTGCGGGTATATTCACGCATGGTCAGGAAATCGGCGAGAATCTGCGTCGGATGGAATTCGTCCGTCAGGCCGTTGTAGACAGGCACGCCCGCATGAGCGGCGAGGGTTTCGGCCTGCTCCTGCCCGAAGCCGCGATATTCGCT
>NZ_JAGXKC010000356.1:0-281 GCF_019091045.1 Stenotrophomonas sp. GbtcB23
AGCCCCAACAAGGACATCATTGCGGCCAACTGCAATCGAATCATGCATCTGGAACATGGCAGGGTGATCAGCGACGAAGCGTGCGCCGGGGGGGGCTGAGCCATGAGCACAGAGAATCGAGACTACTGGCTTTCCAGGGATGGCGGACTTTACGCTGACCAGCAGAAGGTGCGGCGGGACGCAGGAAACGCCAACTACGGACTTCAGGAGTCGTGGTTGATTGAATTTCTGCGGGCAGCAGCCGCGGGGCGTGGAGCGCCGGTCAGGGTTCTTGGTTACGG
>NZ_JAGXKC010000357.1:0-280 GCF_019091045.1 Stenotrophomonas sp. GbtcB23
CTGGGCGTGGGGATGAGCCCGCCGTAGCCCAGCGACTGGGTGTTGCCCAGGTAACGGCCACCAACGCCCAGTCGCAGGCGCGCGTCGTCGACCAGCTGGAAGGCCTTGCCCAGCCGTACCGAGGCCAGCTCCTGCGGGGTGTCGTTGAGGCGCTGGTTCACTTCCATGGCGAAGTTGCACTTGGTCACTTCGGCCTTGTTGCGCGAGTACGCCGCGGTGAGGGTGATGTCGAGCGCGAACTGGAACTGGCCCTCGACTTCCACGCCCTTCGATTCGATCT
>NZ_JAGXKC010000358.1:0-280 GCF_019091045.1 Stenotrophomonas sp. GbtcB23
CTGATCTTCGTTCTGCAGGCGGCATCCGCCGGCTTCACGCCGACCTTCCAGGCCACCATCCCGGACATCCTTCCCGACGAAGAGGACTACACGAAGGCGCTGTCGCTGTCCCGGCTGGCCTACGACCTGGAAAGCCTGATTTCCCCGATGCTGGCCGCCGCGCTGCTGACCGTCATCAGCTTTCACAACCTGTTCGCGGGAACGGTGCTCGGTTTCCTCGTTTCAGCCGCTCTCGTGGTCAGCGTGCGGTTGCCCACGTCCGTCCCCGGCCCGCGCCGCG
>NZ_JAGXKC010000359.1:0-280 GCF_019091045.1 Stenotrophomonas sp. GbtcB23
CGCCGGGAACTCAAGTGCGCCTGTGTGGGCGGGGACAGCAACGTGCCGCTGGGCTTCGTGTCCCTGACCGAGAACCTGATGATGGTGGCGATGGCCCTGTGGATGTGGGCCAAGGTCGCCTACCTTGGGATGCACTGAGCGCCGCGCCAGGTACGGCGCAGCGCACGTGCTCGCATCGGCCGTCCTGTGTGCAGGCCGGCCACGACGCGGTGTTACTGCGCGCGCGGCGGGAAGCCAGCTTCGCTCAGGGCCGCGGCGATCTGCTCTTGCGAGGCCGAGG
>NZ_JAGXKC010000036.1:0-38544 GCF_019091045.1 Stenotrophomonas sp. GbtcB23
CCTCGTCTCTCATACCTTGGGTTATCTGTCTTGCCACGGGTCACCTCGATGCTTGGATTGATCCTATCGAGTGTCCAACCGGATTAGACCACCTCAACCCATCCATGGGGGCTTGGCAAAAACATCCATGTTTTTGACAGTCCCGTACCCCCGCACCCGGCGACCCCTGGACGGTGGGTCGGTGGCCACGGGGAAGCGGCGTATACCCCTCTGAGCGGTCTTCCCCCCGATTCAGTTAGCATGGCTCCGCTGCCGCTGGCGCCTTGCTTGTCATGGCTGCCGGTGGCGTTCCCTTGAGGATGACGCGGAATGGAAGCTTTGATTGTCCTGGCGGTACTGGTGCTGTTGGCCGTGCCGGTGTTGCTGATCGTGGCATTGGTGATGATTTCCGGGCTGCGCCGCAGGGTGGCTGCCTTGGAGCAGGCACGTAGCGACAGTGCCCAACCGGCGGCCCAGCCGGCGGTGAGTGCTGCATGGGAAGAGCGCCCTTATGCGCCGGCCCCGGTAGCTGCGCCGGCGCCTGCCCCTGAGGTGCCGCTGACCGACCCAGAGCCGGTGCCCGAGCCGTTTGCTGCGGCTGCGCGGGTTGCGCCGCCGCCGCTGCCCTCCGCTGCTGTCTCCGAACCCGAACCCTTCGTGCCGCCGCCGCCGCGTGGGCCGGACCTGGGCGAGCGGATCGTGGGGACGATCAAGCGCTGGTTCACCGAGGGCAACGTGCCGGTCAAGATCGGCATGCTGGTGCTGTTGGCGGGTGTTGCGGCGCTGCTGAAGTATGCGAGCGACCAGGGTTGGCTCAATGCGCCGATCGAGCTGCGGCTGGCGGCGATTGCAGCCGGGGCGCTGGCGGGGCTGGTGTTCGGCTGGGTGCAGCGCGAGCGCCGGCGGATGTTCGCGCTGGCGTTGCAGGGCGGTGCGATTGGCATCCTGCTGCTGACGATCTTCGCGGCGTTCAAGCGCTATGACCTGATCGATCCGGGTATCGCATTCGCGCTGAGCATCGTGCTGATTGCGGGCATGGGGGTGCTGGCGGTGGTGCAGAACTCTCGCACGCTGGCAGTGCTGGGTATCCTGGCCGGGTTCATGGCGCCGATCTGGCTGTCCACCGGCAGCGGCAACCATGTGGCGCTGTTCTCGTACTACGCGGTGCTCAATGCGGCCATCCTCGCCATTGCGTGGTGGCGTCCGTGGCGTGCGCTCAACCTGCTGGGTTTTGCGTTTACGTTTGGCATCGGCACCACGTGGGGGGTGCTGCAGTACAACGCGGACAAGTTCGCCAGTACCGAGCCGTTCCTGCTGCTGTTCTTTGCGTTCTATCTGCTCATTCCGATCCTGTACGCACGCCGCCAGCCGGCGGAGAAGCGCGATCTGGTCGATGGAAGCCTGGTGTTTGGCACGCCGCTGATCGCGTTCTCGCTGCAGGCGGGCATGCTGCATGACGACCGGCTGCTGCTGGCGCTGTGCGCGCTGGGGGTGGCGGCGTTGTACGCGGGCCTGGCGTGGGCGCTGATCCGGCGGCCGCGCTATGCGGCGCTGGGTCAGTCGCATGCGGTGCTGGCGGTGGGCTTTGCCACGCTGGCGGTGCCGTTGGCGTTGTCGGCACGTGCCACGGCCAGTGTGTTCGCGCTGGAAGGCGCGGCGCTGGTGTGGCTGGGCCTGCGCCAGCAGCGCCTGCTGCCGCAGATCGCCGGCGCGCTGCTGCAGCTGGGTGCTGCGTTCGGCTTCGTGGTGGGGGCCGATTACTGGTTCAACGACGCCACGGCCATCGCCAACCCGACCTTCATGAGCGGGTTGCTGCTGGCGCTGGCCGGGTTTGCGTCGGCCTTCAGCTACCGCCGTGCCGGCCGCGACGCACCGGCCATCGTGTACTACCTGTGGGGCCTGTTGTGGTGGCTGGGTGGCGCCGGCCATGAGACCACACGCTTCGTTGCGTTCGACAGCCGCCCGGATGCGTTGCTGGTCGTGGTGGCCGTCACCGCATGGATCGCGGCGGAGGTGCACCGGCGCATGCCGGCGCGCGCGCTGGTGTTGACCACGCTGGCGATGCTGCTGTGCGCGTTCCCGCTGGCGCTGTGGCAGGTGGACATCCACCGCCAGCCCTTCGCCGGATATGGCGCGCTGGCCTGGACGGTGTTCGCGGTGCTTGGCGTGCGCAGCCTGTGGTGCCTGCGCGGTGGCCAGGACCGTGCGGCGGTGGCGGCGCAGTTCATCTGGTGGCTGCTGTGGCCGACAGTGCTGTCTTTGGCTGCGTCGTGGCTGGCCGACCGCTTCGAGCTGGCCCAAGGCTGGGCGCTGGCGGCGACGCTGCTGCCGTGGCTGGCAGTGGTGTTCATCGCGCTGCAGCGCTGGCGCTGGTTGACGGTGCCGTTGGGCGAGCGCTTCAACGTGGCGCGCCCTGCGTTGCAGTGCACGCTGTTTGCGGTGCTGGGGCTGGCGTGGGTCGGCTTCCTGTTTGCCCCGGGCGCGGCGTGGCCGCTGCCGTGGGTACCCGTGTTCAACCCGTTGGAGCTGGCGCAGCTGGCCGTGCTGGCGTTGCTGGCGCGGTGGCTGTGGCGCGGCGATGCGCCCGCAGCACTGCAGGCACGCCGCGTGCCGCTGCTGGCGCTGGCCGGCTTCATTGCGCTGACCAGCATCACCCTGCACGCCGTGCACCATTGGGGCGGGGTGTCGTGGAACGGGCGGCTGTGGTCGTCCACGCTGGCACAGACCAGTTTGACGGTGGTGTGGAGTGTGCTCGGCGTGATCAGCTGGGTGTGGGGTTCGCGCCGCGGGCAGCGCGCCCTGTGGCTGGTGGGTGCGGTGCTGATGGGCGTGGTGCTGGCCAAGCTGGTGCTGATCGACCGGCAGCACCTGGGCAACCTGCTTGGTATTTCTTCCTTCATCGCCTACGGCCTGCTGTGCACGGCCGTGGGTTATCTGGCGCCGGCGCCGCCGCGGGCGCCGGACCCCATCGTGGAGCCGCAGCCGTGACCCTTCTTCATCGTGTAATCGCCATCGTGTCGCTCGCCGTGGCCACGCCCGCGCTGGCGGCCGATGCGCGCCAGGACTTCCGCGAGCAGTGGCCGCTGCAGCTGTCTGCCGCGCAGGCCGGTGCCTACCGGCTGATGCTGGGCGAGGCGCAGTACCGCAGCGCGGTGTCGCCCCAGTTGGCCGATGTGCAGGTGTTCAATGCTCGGGGCCAGGCCCTGCCGTCGGCGCTGTTCTCGGCCGACCAACCGCTGGCGCAGGCGGCCGAATGGCAGGCGCTGCCCTGGTTCCCGCTGCCGGCGCAGGGCGGTAGCGGCGGCGACGATCTGCAACTGCTGACCGAACGCAACACCGATGGCAGCGTGCGCCGCGTGGAAGCCCGCCTCGGCCGCAGCGTGGGCAACGCATCGCCGGGTGGCTGGCTGGTCGACGCCAGCGCGCTGCGCACCGGCGTGCAGGCCCTGCGCCTGGATTGGGAGGCGCCGCAGGCGCTGCAGGTACGCGTGCGCGTGGATGCCAGCGACGACCTGCGCGACTGGCAGCGCGTGGCCGACGACGTGCCGCTGGTGGATCTGCAGCACGACGGCCGCCGGCTGCAGCAGCGCCGTATCGAGATCGGCCGCGAAGCAAAGTACTTCCGCATCGTGCCCACCGGCGGCGATGCGCTGCCCGCGCTGTCGGCGGTGCAGGCCGAACGCGTGGCCACGGCGCAGGCGATCGCTTGGCAGTGGCGCGCGCTGAGCGGTGCCGCCGGCAAGCCGGGGGAGTTCGAATACACCCTCGATGGCCGCTTCCCGATCGCGCAGGTGGACATCGCCACGCCGGACAACAGCGTGGTGCAGTGGACCCTGCTCAGCCGCGACGATGCCAACCAGCCCTGGCAGGTCCGCGCAGGGCCGTGGGTGGCCTACCAGCTGCAGGACACCGACGCGCGCCGGCAGTCGCAGACCCAGTCGCTGGCCGTGCCCACGCGGGACCGCTTCTGGAAGCTCACCGCCGCGCAGGGCACGGCGGCGATGCCGGCGCCCACCTTGAAGCTGGGCTACCAGCCCGAGGCGCTGGTGTTCCTGAGCCAGGGCGAGCCGCCCTACAGCGTGGCCGCCGGCAGCGTGCGCGCCGCGCGTCTCGATGCCCCGGTGGGCACGGTCATCGCACGCCTGCGCGAGCAGCAGGGCGCGCAGTGGCAACCGGCGCTGGCCACGGTGCAGGGCGCCGCGCAGCCGCTCGGCGGCGACGCGGCCGTGCAGCCGGTACGCGACTGGAAGCGCTGGCTGCTGTGGGGCCTGCTGGTGCTGGGCGTGCTCATCGTCGGCGGGTTCGCGGCCAGCCTGCTGCGACAGGCTGGCCGCGCCAGGGAGTGACGACCAACGGTCGTCACCTACCTGTCGGTTTCCCGTTGCGACCGTTGGTCGTTACGCGCCGAGGGGCCGTTACAATGGGCGTCTGCGCCGTGCGCGGCGCCCTTTCCTTTTCCGCCAAAGAGTTGCTGCCCCATGTCCATCGTTCGCATGACCGACCTCGACCTTTCCGGCAAGCGCGTGCTGATCCGCCAGGACCTGAACGTGCCGATCGAAAACGGCCGCATCACCTCCGAGCAGCGCATCACTGCATCGCTGCCGACGTTGAAGCTGGCGCTGGAAAAGGGCGCGGCGGTGATGGTGGCCTCGCACCTGGGCCGCCCGCAGGAAGGCGTCTGGAGCGAAGCCGAGTCGCTGGCCCCGGTGGCGCTGCGCCTGTCGCAGCTGCTGGGCGTGAACGTGCCGCTGGTGCGCGATTGGGTCGACGGCGTGGACGTGGCCCCGGGTTCGATCGTGCTGCTGGAAAACTGCCGCATGAACGTGGGCGAGGGCAAGGATGACGAAGCCCTGTCGCGCAAGTACGCCGCGCTGTGCGATGTGTTCGTGATGGATGCCTTCGGCACCGCGCACCGCGCCCAGGCCTCCACCCACGGCGTGATCCGCTTCGCCCCGGTCGCCGCCGGTGGCCCGCTGCTGATGGCCGAGCTGGACGCATTGGCCAAGGCACTGCTCGCCCCGGCCCAGCCGCTGCTGGCGATCGTGGCCGGCAGCAAGGTCAGCACCAAGCTCGAGCTGCTGGCCAACCTGGTCGGCAAGGTCGACCAGCTGATCGTGGGGGGCGGGATCGCCAACACCTTCATCGCCGCCGCCGGCTATCCGGTGGGCAAGTCGCTGTACGAGCCGGACCTGCTGGAGACCGCGAAGAAGATCGTGGCCGATGCCAAGGCACGTGGCGCCGATATTCCGCTGCCGACCGACGTGGTGGTGGCCAAGCAGTTCCTCCCGGATGCCGAAGCCACCGTCAAGGCGGTGGCTGACGTGGCCGAAGACGACCTGATCCTGGATATCGGCCCGCAGACCGCCCAGCACTACGCCGGGTTGATCGCCAAGGCCGGCACCGTGGTCTGGAACGGCCCGGTCGGCGTGTTCGAATTCGACGCCTTCAGCCACGGCACCCAGGCGCTGGCCCAGGCCATCGCCAGCTCGCCGGCGTTCTCCATCGCCGGTGGCGGCGACACCCTGGCTGCGGTCGACAAGTACGACATCGCCGACCAGGTCAGCTACATCTCCACCGGCGGTGGCGCCTTCCTCGAGTTCCTCGAAGGCAAGACCCTGCCGGCCGTGGCCGCGCTCGAAGCCCGGGGCAACTGATGGCAATGGCATCGGGGGTGGCGCCGACTGGGCGCCACTTCGATGAACGCCGGGACACGCTGTTCTTCGACCTCGACGGCACCCTGATCGACTCTGCGGTGGGCATCACCCAATGCGTAGCGCATGCGCTCACCCGGATGGGGCGCCCGGTGCCGCCGCAGGAAGAACTGCGGCGCTGGATCGGCCCGTCGCTGCGCACCAGCTTCGCGCCGTTGTTCGCCGATCCGGCCCAGGTGGAGCAGGCGGTGACGTATTACCGCGAACGCTTCGACGTGGTCGGCTGGCGTGAGCACGAGGTCTACCCGGGCATCGGCCAGGTCGTCCAGGCGCTGCACGCCCGCGGCCACCGGCTGGCGATCGTCACCGCCAAGAACGAGCCGCATGCGCGGCGCATCGTCGAGCACCTGCCGTTTGGCGCGTGCTTCGAGGATGTCATCGGCGCCACCCCGGACGGCAGCCGCAGCGAAAAGCCCCAGCTGGTGGCCGAAGCGCTGCGGCGGCTGATGCTGCCGGCGGCGCAGTGCTGGATGATCGGTGACCGGCGCATGGATATCGAAGGCGCGCGCCACCACGGCATGCGCAACATCGGCGTGCTGTGGGGCTTTGGCGGTGCCGAAGAACTGCAGGCGGCGGGCGCGGAGCACCTGGCCGCGACCCCCGATGCGCTGCTGTCGTTGATCGATTGAACATCGCGGCGGCGCTCCGTACGCCGCCGCATGTCGTGACCCGGTCTGGTCCTGTCTTGAGCGGTCCGGATGGACTGTCTGCAGGACATCGGCGAAACCCAGACGCGACAATGCTGTAAACGTATTCATGGGACGTGAAGGGTGTGCTAATTTCAATCCTTTCCCGGGAGCCCTTTAACCATGATTGAGCGTCAGCGCCGTACGAAGATCCTTGCCACCCTCGGACCGGCAACCGACCCGCCGGGCGTGCTGGAGGATCTGTTCCGCGCCGGCGTGAACGTGGTCCGCCTCAACTTCAGCCACGGTGACCCGTCCGGCCAGGCCAAGCGCGCCGCCGACGTGCGCGCCGCCGCACAGCGCGTGGGCGTGGAAGTGGGCATCCTGGCCGACCTGCCGGGCCCGAAGATCCGCATCGAGCGTTTCACCGAAGGCAAGATCCACCTCAAGGCGGGCGACCGCTTCGACCTGGTCGCCTCGGCCAATGCGCCGGCCGGCGACACCACCCAGGTGGGCGTGAGCTACCTGGGCCTGCCGCAGGACGTGGTGGCCGGTGACGTGCTGCTGCTCGACGACGGCCTGATGCAGCTGCAGGTGGTTGAAGTGCAGGGCGAGCGCATCGTCAACACCGTGCTCAACGATGGCGTGCTGTCCGACCGCAAGGGCCTGAACAAGCAGGGAGGTGGCCTTTCGCTGGGCGCGCTGACCGAACGCGACAAGGAGCTGATCGGCATCGTGGCCAAGATCGGCGTGGATTTCATCGCCGTGTCCTTCTGCCGCAACGCGCAGGACATGAACGATGCCCGCGCCATCGCCGAATCGCACGGCTGCTACGCCGCGCTGGTCTCCAAGATCGAGCGCACCGAAGCCATCGAGAACCTCGAAGAAATCGTCGACGCCAGCGATGTGGTGATGGTGGCGCGCGGTGACCTGGGCGTGGAAATCGGCGATGCCGAACTGCCGGGCCTGCAGAAGAAGATCATCAAGGCCTCGCTGGCCCAGAACAAGGTGGTGATCACCGCCACCCAGATGCTGCAGTCGATGGTCGAAAGCCCGATCCCGACCCGCGCCGAAGTGCTGGACGTGGCCAACTCGGTCATCGACGGTACCGATGCGGTGATGCTGTCGGCCGAAACCGCCGCCGGCGCCTACCCGGTGAAAGCCGTGGAAGCCATGGCGCGCATCTGCCTGGGTGCCGAACGCCAGTTCCAGACCGAAACCGATTTCGGCGCCTCGCCGCGCAACCTGGAACGTGCCGACCAGGCCATCGCCATGGCCACCATGTTCCTGTCCCAGCACGTGGGCGTACGCGCGATCGTGGCGATGACCGAATCCGGTGGCACCGCCCGTTACCTGTCGCGCTTCCGCGCCTCGGCCCCGGTGTTCGCGGTGACCCGCCACGACGGTGCCCGCCGCCAGATGGCGCTGATGCGCGATGTGTTCCCGATCAACTTCGACAGCCGCGGCTTCACACCGCGCGAAGCCGCACGCGGCAGCATCCGCCTGCTGGTGGAAGCCAACCAGCTGCAGGCCGGCGACCGCGTGGTGTTCACCAGCGGCGAGCACATGGAAACCCATGGCGCCACCAACACCCTGCGCCTGCTGGAAGTAGGTGATGACGGCCGCGCCAGTGGCTTGGGCGACCTGTAAGGAACGCCGGACGCTGGGTCGCACGCCGACCCAGCGGTCCACCCGTTCACATTGAAAGCGCTTCCATCCCCCATGAACGGCCAGTTCACGGGAGGGGACCGCTATAATCGTGTTTTTCCCGCACCCGCCACAGGAAATACATGAGCATCGAACAGCTGGCCGAAACCGCCCAGGCCATGGTCGCCCCGGGCAAGGGCATCATCGCCATCGACGAATCCACCGGTACCATCGCCAAGCGCTTCGCCAGCGTGGGCATCGAGAACACCGAAGAGAACCGTCGTGCCTACCGCGAGCTGCTGCTGACCACGCCGAAGCTCAACGAGCATATTTCCGGCGCGATCCTGTACGACGAAACCATCCGCCAGTCCACCAAGGACGGCGTGCCGTTCGCCAAGTACATGGCCGACAACGGCATGATCCCGGGCATCAAGGTCGACAAGGGCGCCCATCCGCTGGCCGGTTGCCCGGGCGAGATGGTCACCGAAGGCCTCGACGGCCTGCGTGAGCGCCTGCAGGAGTACTACAAGCTGGGTGCGCGTTTCGCCAAGTGGCGTGCGGTGATCAACATCGGCGAAAGCATTCCGTCGGGTACCTGCATCGAGTCCAACGCCCATGCGCTGGCCCGTTACGCCGCGCTGTGCCAGGAATGCGGCCTGGTGCCGATGGTGGAGCCGGAAGTGATCATGGACGGCGACCACGACATCGAAACCTGCTACGAAGTCACCGAAGCCACCCTGCGTTCGCTGTTCGACGCGCTGTACCAGCAGAACGTGCTGCTGGAAGGCACCATCCTGAAGGCCTCGATGGTCATCTCCGGCAAGGGCTGCGAAGAGCAGGCCGACGTCGAGGAAGTGGCTGAGTCGACCGTCATGTGCCTCAAGAGCACCGTGCCGGCGATCCTGCCGGGCGTGGTGTTCCTGTCCGGCGGCCAGGGTGATGAGCAGTCCACCGCGCACCTCAACGCCATGAACCAGATGGGCAACCTGCCGTGGCCGCTGAGCTTCTCCTACGGCCGCGCCATGCAGCAGGCCGCGCTGAAGCTGTGGGCCAAGGACACCAAGGCCAACGTCGCCAAGGCACAGCAGACCGTGTACGACCGCGCCAAGGAAAACGGCCAGGCTGCACTGGGCAAGTGGAACGGCTGATCCCGCCGACCGCATGAAATGGAAAAAACGCCGGCGCCATGCCGGCGTTTTTTTATCGGCACCCCAACGGCTCTACAAGGAGTTTTCATGCGAGCAGGATGGACCTGGCTGTTCCTGTTGTTCCCCGCCACCGCAGCCAATGCCGCGGCGCGGGACTTTGATGTACTGCATTACGACCTCGCCCTTGTGCCGGACATCGCGCGCAGGCAGGTGACCGGCCAGCAGACCGTGCAGCTGCGCTCGGAACGCCCCGGGCTGTCCGAAATCCAGCTCGACAGCGGCGAGCTCAAGATCAACTCGGTCGGCATGAACGGGCGGCCGCTGCGCTTCCAACAGCAGCAGGCAACCGTCACCATCTTCTTTGACGCACCGCTCAAACGCGACGAACAGGCAGCACTGCAGATCACCTACAGCGGCACGCCGGCGTACGGCCTCGAATTCGCCCCCGGGCGCAGCGAGGTCTACACCATCTTCTCCACCAGCCAGTGGATGCCCTCGGTGGATGCACCCGATGAGCGCGCCACGCTGTCGCTGTCGGTGACGTTGCCCAACGATCTGCTTGCCACCGGCAGCGGTCGCACGCTGCCCGCACGTACGCTCGCCGACGGCCGCATCGAACACCGCTGGCGGCTGGATACGCCGATGCCCGGCTACGTGTATGGGTTTGCCGCAGGCCGTTACCAGCAGGTCCGCGCACGACACGGCGACACCGCGCTGCGCTTCCTGTCCGCCGAACGCTCGCCCGGGCAGCTGCAGGCGATCTTCGCGCGCACCGGTGACATGCTCGATTTCTTTGCCGCGCGTGCAGGCCTGCCTTATCGCGGCGACTACGAACAGGCGCTGGTGGCCGACACCATCGGCCAGGAAATGGCCGGGCTGTCGCTGATGTCGGAGGCGTACGGGCAGGAAGTGCTGGACGACCCGGACCACGTCGCCCTGATCGCCCACGAAGCCGCCCACCAGTGGTGGGGCAACCGGGTGACGTGCATCGGCTGGGAGCACTTCTGGCTCAACGAAGGTTTCGCCAATTTCATGACCGCCGCCTACCTGCAGCAGGCGCAGGGCGAAGCGGCGTACCAGGCGCAGGTGCAGCGCTGGCGCACGCGGGTGGAGGCGCTGCGTGCCAAAGGCGCCGACCACGCGCTGGTGTATGGGAGCTGGAAGGCGCCTACCGGTGATGACCGCGCCGTGGTGTACCAGAAGGGGGCTTACGTACTGCACCTGCTGCGCGAGGCGTTGGGTGAAGAAGCGTTCTGGCGTGGCATCCGCGAGTACACCCGCGCACATGATGGAAAGAGCGTGGAGACCGCGGATTTCCAGCAGGCGATGGAACACGCAGCAGGGCGTTCACTGCAGCCGTTCTTCAACGAATGGGTATATGCGCCAACGCCCGTCCGGCCTACGGTGCTGCAGCTGGAAGCTCCATCCCAGCAGCCAGCGGCGGCAACGGCCCCGCCACCTCCACCGGTTGCCCCAGCGCCGCAAGCGCCTGCTGGTACACCTTGAAGGTCGCGGCGTTATAGGCCACCAGGATGATCCGCTGCGGTTCGCGGTGCGAACGCTGCCACGTCAATGTCTCGGTGGCCGCGATATGCGCGGCCTGGTGCAGCGGGTAGCCGAACACGCCGCAACTGATCGCCGGGAACGCGATCGACGTCAGGCCCAGTTTCTCGGCCAGCTGCAGCGATTTCCAGTAGCAGTTGGCCAGCAGCGCCGGCTCATCGCGCAGGCCGTCCTGCCACACCGGGCCCACCGTGTGCAGCACGTGCTTTGCCGGCAGGTTGTAGCCGGCCGTGGCGCGCACTTCACCCGTCGGGCAGCGCATGCCCGGGCGGATCTCCGGCAACGCCGCACACTCGGCCAGCAGCTGCGGGCCGGCCGCGCGATGGATCGCCCCATCCACGCCACCCCCGCCAAGCAGGGACTCGTTGGCCGCATTGACGATCGCATCCACCGCCAGGGTCGTGATGTCGCCCTGCCACACTTCGATCTTCATGCGTGCCGCTCCTTCTATACCGGGTCCATACAACGGGATGACTGCCGCCTCACACGCTAGCGGCCAGGGCATCTAGGCTGCGTCATCGTCGTCTCAGGCAGTGCGACCCGGCGGGCACCGCCCAACACCGCTACCTTGCGGCGGGCTGGCTTCACGGCAGATGAAGGTCGCGTTGGAAACGAAAACGCCCACCGCAGCGGTGGGCGTCACGTTCAGCCAAGGCAGCCGGTTCAGGGGGTGCCGGCCAGCCACTCGTCGTCGGAGCCTTCGTTGATGTCGGCAAACAGCGGCGTGGAGAAGTAGCGCTCGCCGGTATCGGGCAGCATCGCCAGCAGCACGCTGCCGGGCGCCGCCTTGGCCGCCACATCCAGCGCGCTGGCCACCGTGGCACCGGCCGAGATGCCGACGAAGATGCCTTCCTCGGCCGCCAGCCGGCGCGACGTTTCAATGGCGCGGGCGTCGTCGATGCTCAGCAGTTCGTCGTAGACCTCGCGGTTGAGCACGTCCGGCACGAAATCCGGGGTCCAGCCCTGGATCTTGTGCGGCTTCCACTCTGCGCCGCCCAGCAGCGCCGCGCCTTCCGGTTCGGTGGCGATGATGCGCGTTTCCGGGCGGGCCACCTTCAGCACCTCGCCCACCCCCGTGAGGGTGCCGCCGGTACCCCAGCCGGTCACGAAGTAATCCAGCCGCGTGCCGGCGAAGTCACGCAGGATCTCGGCTGCCGTGGTGTTGCGGTGGTAGGCCGGGTTGGCCGGGTTGGTGAACTGGCTGGCCAGGAACCAGCCATGTTCCTCGGCCAGCTCGCGGGCGCGCTTGACCATGCCCGAGCCGCGCTCGGCGGCCGGGGTCAGGATCACCTTGGCGCCGTAGGCGCGCATCAGCTTGCGGCGCTCGATCGAGAAGGTCTCCACCATCGTGGCCACGAACTTGTAGCCGCGCGCGGCGGCCACCATGGCCAGCGCCACGCCGGTGTTGCCGGAGGTGGCCTCCACGATGGTGTCGCCAGGCTTGAGCACCCCGCGGGCTTCGGCGTCCAGGATGATCGCAAGCGCCAGGCGGTCTTTCACCGACCCGCCGGGATTGAACGACTCCACCTTCGCGTACAGGGTGACGTGGTCGGGGGCAATGCGGTTCAGGCGCACCACCGGGGTATTGCCGATGGTGTCCAGGATCGAGTTGTACAGGGCCATGGGAATGCTCCACGGAAGAGGGATGACGGGTTCCGCCAGACCGTAGCGCCGGCATATGAGCGCGCGAAATGACCTGATTACCTTCATAAACAACATTTGGTTATAAGCTGGTGACGGCAACTGCCTTACAGTCGGCTTGACCCCCTTCCTTCCTGCTGCGCGCACGCCCATGACGCTGACCCAACTCCGTTACCTGGTCGCCATTGCCGACGCCGAGCTCAACATCACGCTGGCGGCCTCCCGGGTGCATGCCACCCAGCCCGGGCTGTCCAAGCAGCTCAAACAGCTCGAAGATGAACTGGGCTTCCTGCTGTTCGTGCGCAAGGGCCGCAGCCTGGAAGCGGTGACCCCCGCCGGCGTGGAAGTGATCGGCCGCGCCCGCGCAGTGCTGTCCGAAGCCAACAACATCCGCACCTACGCCGCCAACCAGCGCCGCGAGAGCCAGGGCCAGCTGATCCTGACCACCACCCACACCCAGGCAAGGTTCGTGCTGCCGCCGGCGGTGGCGCGCATCAAGCAGGCCTACCCGCAGGTCAGCGTGCACCTGCAGCAGGCCGCCGAAAGCGATGCGCTGGATCTGCTCAGCCAGGGCGATGCGGATATCGCCATCATCAGCACCGCCGGTGCCGAACCCACCGCCGGCATCGCCATTCCGCTGTACCGCTGGCGCCGGCTGGTGCTGGTACCGCGCGGCCATCCGCTCGACCGCCCCGGTGCCGCCCCGGACCTGCAGGCGCTGTCGACCCAGCCGCTGATCAGCTACGAATCCTCCACCCGAGGCAGCTCCTCGCTGCAGCGCGCCTTCGCTGCCTCCGGGCTGACCCCGGACATCGCGCTGACCGCGCTGGATGCGGACCTGATCAAGACCTACGTGCGCACCGGTCTGGGCGTGGGCCTGCTGGCCGAAATGGCGGTCAATGCCGGCGATGAAGACCTGCGCTCGTGGCCGGCGCCGGCGCCGATCGACGAATGCATCGCCTGGGCGGTGCTGCCGCGCGACCGCGTGCTGCGCGACTACGCGCTGGAACTGGTGCACGTGCTGGCCCCGCAGATCGACACCCGTGACCTGCGCCGGGTCATCGACGGCAACCAGGAGGCTGACTGGCCGTTGCCGCCGACGTGGGAATCGTTGACGCAGACCATTACGGTCTAGGGGCTTCGGTTTCGGTTGGGTTAAACGCCGGTGGGAAGGTGCGCGTCGCCGTTGTGTCGGCTCCGGGTACTTGGGCCGCGCTGCGCGCGGTGTCCGGCCAACGGCCGGGGCTACGAATTCATACGGGCCCAAAAGGATCGGGATCAATCAACCAACGGCGCCGCAAACCCTCGGTAGCGCCGGCCGTTGGCCGGCCCTCTGCGACGGTTGGTCGCACGGAAGGCCGGGGCCCACACGGACCGAGGGCGCTACCATGGGGGGGTGAACCGCCGTCGCCGCCCGTTTGCCGCCCTGTTGCAGCTCGCCTTCGTGGCGACGCTGCTGATGGCGTTGGCGCCACTGGTCAGCCGCTGGCAGCAGGCGCAGGGCCCGTCGGTGATGCTGATGCCCGGTGGCATGGCGCACGTGATGCCGCCGCATGAAATGAACCTGCAGGCGATGCCGGCGCATGACATGGCGATGCACCACATGTCCATGCACGACATGTCAGGGCATGCCGCCGCAGTGGCCGACACTGAACCCGCTGCCCCCATCGACCCGCATGCCGGCCATGGCGAGGCCTGCGAATACTGCATGATGGCCTCGCGCCTGATGCCGTGGCTGGCAGTGCTGATCGTCCTGCTGCCGGCGCTGCCAGTCATCGCGCCACCGGTGCTGCGCACCGTCGCCGCGCCGCGCAGCCTGCGCTGGCCTGCCCACGCCGCGCGTGGTCCCCCGCTTCACGCCTGAAACCGCCCCTTCATTTCCTGCTGCGCGACGCCGTGATGGCGCCGCGCGCCTGTGCGTTTTCCGGAGTTCCAGCATGAAGCTTTCCTCCCGCAGCGCGGGCGCACTGACGCGCCTGTCTGTTTCCCTGTCGCTTGCCCTGGCCGCGCTGCCGCTGCAGGCCGCCGAGCGCGACGACGCGCGCACCCTCGACACCCTGGTGGTCACCGCCAGTGCGCCCTCGTCGCCGCTGCACTGGGTCACCGACCCGCGCCTGCCGCGCCAGCCGGTGCCGGCAAGCGACGGTGCCGATTACCTCAAGACCGTGCCCGGCTTCACCGCCATCCGCAACGGCGGCACCAATGGCGACCCGGTGCTGCGCGGCATGTTCGGTTCGCGCCTGAACATCGTCAGCAACGAAGGCAACCTGATCGGTGCCTGCCCCTCGCGCATGGACAACCCGCTGTCCTACATCGCCCCGGAAACCTTCGACCGGCTGACCATCATCAAAGGCCCGCAGAGCGTGCGCTGGGGTGCCGGCGCTTCAGCGGGCACGGTGCGGTTCGAACGCGATATCCCGCGTTTCGACGCCCCGGGCATCGACCTGGACGCCAGCGCGCTGGTCGGCTCGCGCAACCGCAACGACCAGGTGCTGGACCTCACCGCCGGTGCCTCGCAGGGCTACGTGCGCGTCAACGGCAATCGTTCCGAAGCCGATGACTACAAGGACGGCAATGGCGAGGTGGTGCCGTCCAAGTGGCGCAAGTGGAACAGCGATGTCGCCGTGGGCTGGACCCCGGATGCCGACACCATGCTGGAGCTCTCCGCCGGCACCGGCGATGCCATCGCGCGCTACGCCGGGCGTGGCATGGATGGCGCCGCGTTCAAGCGCACCAGCTACGCCGCGCGCTTCGAACGCGACAACCTGCCCGGCGCGTGGGACAAACTGCAGGCCAACGTCTACTACAACGACGCCGACCACGTCATGGACAACTACACCCTGCGCGAGCCGAACCCGGCCAGCAGCATGCCGATGCCCATGGCCTCGAATGTCGATCGCCGCACCACCGGCGGGCGCATCGCCTCCGAATGGCGCTGGCAGGACATCGCCATCGTGGCCGGCGTGGACGCGCTCGACAGCCGCCACCGCAGCCGCAACGGCATGGGTCGCAACACCTACAAGCTCACGCCGTGGTCGACCGATGCACGCCAGAAGAACCAAGGGGTTTTCACCGAAATCACGCTGGGCGAAGGCACCGCGCAACGATGGGTGAGCGGACTGCGCATCGACCGCGCCGAGGTCACCGACGAGCGAGCCACCACCGGCATGATGGCGATGCCGAACCCGACCGCCGGGCAGCGCCGCCGCCAAGACCTGGGCAGTGGTTTCCTGCGTTTCGAGCGGGACATCAGCAGCGCGCTGACCACCTGCGCCGGTATCGGCCACAGCGAACGCATGCCCGATTACTGGGAGCTGTTCTCGCCTGACATGGGGCCGGCCGGCAGCATCAACGCTTTCAGCGCGGTGCAGCCGGAGAAAACCACCCAGCTCGACATCGGCCTGCAGTACCGGGATGAGCGGGTCAACGCATGGGTCTCGGCGTATGCCGGGCGCCTCCAGGACTACATCCTGTTCACCTACCGCGACGGCGGCATGATGGGCAGCACCACCCAGGCCACCAACATCAATGCGCGGATTGCCGGTGCCGAAGCGGGCGCCGAGGTCGCGCTCGGGCAGGGCTGGAAACTCGGCGGCACGCTGGCGTACGCATGGGGCGAAAACCGCACCGATGGCGGCGCACTTCCGCAGATGCCGCCGCTGGAAGCACGCCTGAGCGCAGGCTGGGAAGGCGCGCGCTGGAATGCAGGTGCACTGGCTCGCGCAGTGACCCGCCAGCACCGCGTCGCGCCGGGGCAGGGCAACGTGGTCGCGCGTGACCTTGGCCCAAGCGCAGGCTTCGCCACGCTCGCGCTCAACGCCGGCTACCGGATCAGCGACGCCCTGCAGCTCAGCGCAGGCGTGGACAACCTGTTCGATCGCGCCTACAGCGAGCACCTCAACCTCGCCGGCAGCGCCGATTTCGGCTTCCCCGCCGATCCGGTGCGCATCAACGAACCCGGCCGCACGGTCTGGATGAAGGTGAACTACCGGTACTGAGGCAACGATCAAGCGCGTTGGTCGGCGCTTCCGCACGATGGTGTGCACTTCAACGGCCGCATGCATGAAACCGTCGGGAGGTGGGCGGGTACCCCCATCCGGGACTGTCAAAAACATGGATGTTTTTGCCAAGCCCCATGGATGGGTTCACGGCGTGTCCCGGATGGGGGTACCCGCCCGCCTCGGCGCGGATGAATTGAAACGCCGGCTCTTCGCGATCATCCAGGCTCCGGGCGCGACGCAATCCGACATGCGCTGACACATGCCGTTACATGCCCCGAAGGCCCCAGCACGAAAGGGGTTGCGCGTGTCACCGGGCGATGTGAAGGTGCCGGTAAACGCTTGGCACATATGCCTGACGCAGGCGGTGGCTACACTTGCCGGTCGTGGAACATCAAGGGCTGTACTTCATGTCGGGACGCATCACCGCACGCATCATTGCCGGCCTCGGCCTGGCCATCCTGGCCGGGTGTGGCAGCAAGGACCAAGCCGCCCGCCGGCAGGCCGAAGTCGTGCCGGTGACCACCCAGGTCGTGCAGACCTCCGCCTGGAGCGACACCCTGCAGGCACTGGGCACCGCCAAGGCCCGCGAATCGGTGACCATCACCGCCAAGGTCAGCGAAATCATCGACACCGTGCACTTCGACAGCGGCCAGCAGGTGTCCGCCGGCACCCCCCTGGTGACCCTGCGCGGCCAGGCCCAGGAAGCCGCCCTGCTGCAGGCCCAGGCCACCTTTGCCGAAGCCGACCAGTTGTACAAGCGCCAGCGTGAACTGGCTGCCCAGCAGCTCGTCGCCAGTGCCACCCTCGACACCCAGCGCGCCATCCGCGATGCCGCCGAAGCCCGCGTGCGCGAAATGCAGTCCGACATCGGCGACCGCCGCGTGCGTGCACCGTTTGCCGGCGTGCTCGGCATCCGCCAGGTCAGCGAAGGGTCGCTGGTCACCCCCACCACCGTCATCGCCACCCTCGACGACATCGAACGCATGCACGTCGATTTCCAGGTGCCCGAAGCCGAACTGGCCTCGCTGGCCAAGGGCGACAAGGTCAGCGCCACCAGCGTGGCCTACCCCGGCCGCACCTTCGAAGGCGACGTGGCCACCATCGATACCCGCGTCGATCCCGGCACCCGCGCCGTCACCGTGCGCGCCGACTTCATCAACGCCGACCACGCCCTGCGCCCGGGCATGCTGCTCGACGTGCGCATGTTCCGTCCCGAACGCCAGGCGTTGGTCATTCCCGAAATCGCCGTGGTCCAGGTCGGCCGCGATTCATTCGTGTTCCGCGTCAAACCCGACCACGTGGTCGAGCGCGTCGACGTGGTCAGCGGCGCGCGCCGCTCCGGCGTCGTTGAAATCCGTGAAGGGCTCAAGGCAGGCGACCGCATCGTCGTCGACGGCACCGGCAAGCTCCGTCCCGGCCTGAAGGTCAACGACACCGCCGCACCGGCCGCAGCGCCCGTGGGCAGCGCCGGATGAAACTCTCCAACATCTCCATCCAGCGGCCGGTGTTTGCCGTGGTGATGAGCCTGCTGCTGGTCGTGCTGGGCATCATGTCGTTCACCCGCCTGACCCTGCGCGAGCTGCCCGCGATCGACCCGCCGATCGTCTCGGTCTCCGTCGATTACACCGGTGCCTCGGCGGCCGTCATCGAAAGCCGCATCACCCAGGTGCTGGAAGACGCCCTGGCCGGCATCGAAGGCATCGACACCATCAACGCGCGCAGCTCCAACGGCCGCGCCCAGGTCAGCATCGAATTCACCTCCAACCGCGATATCGAAGCGGCCGCCAACGACGTGCGCGACGCCGTCAGCCGCGTCGCCGACCGCATGCCCGAAGAGGCGCGCCCGCCGGAAATCGCCAAGGTCGAGAGCGACGCCGACCCGATCATCTGGTTCAACATGACCTCTTCCAGCATGAACACGCTGGAGCTGAGCGATTACGCCGACCGCTACGTGGTCGACCGCTTCTCCAGCCTGGATGGCGTGGCCCAGGTCCGCATCGGCGGCCGCCAGCGCTATGCCATGCGCATCTGGCTCGACCGCGACCAGCTCGCCGCGCGCGGCCTGACCGTGGGCGACGTGGAAACCGCGTTGCGCAACGAAAACGTCGAACTGCCCGCCGGCCGCATCGAATCGGCCGACCGCGACTTCACCCTGCGGGTGGAGCGCAACTACGTAAAGCCGGAAGACTTCGCCACCATCCCGCTCGGCAAGGGCGCTGATGGCTACGTGGTGCGCATGGGCGACGTCGCAAAGATCGAACTGGCCTCGTCCGAACGCCGCGCCTACTACCGCAGCAACGGCGAGCCCGGCATCGGCCTGGGCATCGTCAAGACCTCCACCGCCAACTCGCTGGACGTCGCCCGCACCGCCCGCGCCGAAGCCGAGCGCGTCGGCCAGACCCTGCCCGAAGGCACCCACATCTTCGTGGCCTTCGACAACACTACCTTCATCGAAGCCGCCGTCGACCGCGTGTACGCCACGCTGGTCGAAGCCATGCTGCTGGTGCTGGCGGTGATCTGGCTGTTCCTCGGCAGTTTCCGCGCCGCGCTGATTCCTGCGGTGACCGTGCCGGTGTGCCTGGTGGCCGCCTTCATCGCCCTGTATGCGTTCGGCTTCTCGATCAACCTGCTGACCCTGCTCGCACTGGTGCTGTGTATCGGCCTGGTGGTGGACGATGCCATCGTCGTGGTCGAAAACGTACAGCGACGCATCGACCTGGGCGAGCCGCCGCTGGTGGCGTCCAAGCGTGGTACCGCGCAGGTGGCCTTCGCGGTCATCGCCACCACGGCCGTGCTGGTTGCCGTGTTCCTGCCGGTCGGTTTCCTCGAAGGCAACACCGGCCGCCTGTTCCGCGAACTGGCCGTGGCCCTGGCCGCAGCCGTGGCGCTGTCGGCGTTCGTGTCGCTGACCCTGACCCCGATGATGGCCTCCAAGCTGCTCAAGCCGCACACCGGCCAGCCGCCCAAGGGCCTGCACGGTTTCATCAACCGCAACCTCGACCGCGTCTCGGCATCCTACGGGCGCGTGCTCGACGCCCACGTCGGCAAGATCTGGATCTACGTCGTGGTGATGCTGCTGTCGCTCGCCGCCAGCGCACTGCTGTTGAAGGTGCTGCCGTCCGAACTCGCCCCGGCCGAAGACCGCGGTTCGTTCCAGATCATGATCGACGGCCCCGAGGGCGCCGGCTACGACTACACCGTGGGCCAGGTGCAGGAAGTGGAAAAGGTCGTGGCCGGGTACGTCGGCGCGGACATGCCCATCGTGCGCGCCAACCCGCGCGTGCCCGGCGGCTTCGGGGCCAGCGAGGAAATGCACACCGGCCGCATCAGCGTCTTCCTGCAGCCGTGGCGCGAACGTTCCACCGCCACCCCCGACGTGGCCGCCGAACTGCAGAAGGACCTCGACGGCATCCGCGGCGTGCGCGTGCGCACCCAGGTCGGCGGCGGCCTGGTCCGCAGCCAGGGCCAGCCGTTCCAGATCGTGCTTGGGGGCCCCGAATACGCTGAAATCGCGCAGTGGCGCGACCGCATGCTCGAGCGCATGGCCGACAACCCCGGCCTGGTCGGCCCGGATTCGGATTACAAGGAAACCCGCCCGCAGATGCGCGTGAACATCGACCGCCAGCGCGCGGCCGACCTGGGCGTCTCGGTCACCGCGATTGGTTCGGCGCTGGAAACCATGATGGGCTCGCGCCGCGTCACCACCTTCGTCGACAACGGCGAAGAGTACGACGTGCTGGTCCAGGCCGGCCGCGAAGGCCGCGCGTCGCCCGACGACCTGGCCGCCATCCGCGTGCGCGCCACCAATGGCGAACTGGTGCCGCTGTCCAACCTGGTCACGCTCAGCGAAGTGGCCGAAGCAGGCAACCTCAACCGCTTCAACCGCCTGCGCGCGATCACCATCACCGCCGGCCTGGCCCCGGGCTACCCGCTCGGCGAGGCCATCGCCTGGGCCCAGCAGACCGCACGCGAAGAACTGCCGCAGCACGCGCAGATCGACTGGAAGGGCGAATCGCGCGAATACCAGAACGCCGGCAGCGCGGTGCTGCTCACCTTCGCGATGGCGCTGCTGGTGGTGTACCTGGTGCTGGCCGCGCAGTTCGAAAGCTTCATCCACCCGCTGGTGATCATGCTCACCGTGCCACTGGGCGTGCTCGGCGCCCTGCTGGGCCTGTACGTGAGCGGGGGCACCATCAACCTGTTCAGCCAGATCGGCATCGTGATGCTGGTGGGCCTCGCGGCGAAGAACGGCATCCTGATCGTCGAATTCGCCAACCAGCTGCGCGACGAGGGCCGCGACGTGCACCGCGCCATCGTCGAATCGGCGATGGTGCGCCTGCGTCCGATCCTGATGACCTCCATCGCCACCGTGGTCGGTGCGATCCCGCTGGTCGTCGCCGGCGGCCCCGGTTCGGCCAGCCGCGGCACCATCGGCATCGTGGTGATCTTCGGCGTCACCGTCTCCACCTTCCTGTCGCTGTTCGTGGTCCCGGCGTTCTATTCGCTGCTGGCCCCGTACACGCGCTCGCCGGAAGCCGTGGCCCGCGAGCTGGAAAAGCAGGAAGCCGACACCCCGTCGGTCGGTGGCCATGCTTGACCGGCCGCTGCGGCTGGAAGGCCCCGGATTCGTGCTGCGCCCTTGGCGCAGCGACGATCTGGAGGCGCTGCTGCGGCATGCCAACGACGAGGCGGTCTCGCGCGGGCTGCGCGACCGCTTCCCGTACCCGTACACCCGGGAAGACGGCGAGGCCTTCCTCGGCGGCCGGATCCTGGCCCCGGAGACGCTCAACCTGGCCATCGAGATCGACGGCGCCGCCTGCGGCAGCATCGGCGCCCAACCGGGCGTCGCCGAACGTGGGCACACCGCCGAACTGGGCTACTGGCTGGGTCGCGCATACTGGGGGCAGGGCTGGATGACCCGCGTGGTAGGCCTGTTCGCCCCCTGGGTGATGGACGAGCTGCGCCTGTTCAGGCTGCAGGCCGAAGTGCTGGATTTCAACGAAGGATCGGCCCGCGTGCTGCTCGGCAACGGGTTCCAGGAAGAAGGAACGGCCCGCTGCGCCGTGTTCAAGCGCGGCCAGCTGCACGACCTGCGGCGGTTTGCCAGGGTCCGCACCCCGTAAATCGGCCCTATCGGGCTGGCGCTCGATGATGGAGAATCGACCGGTCCCTTCCAGCCGACGGGACGTCCTTCATTTTCCGCCGACTGGAGAGAGCGCGTGGAAGCAGTAGTTGAATTCATCAATGGCATCATCTGGAGCAAGGCACTGATCTTCCTGTGCCTGGCGGCCGGCCTGTTCTTCAGCGTGCGCACCCGCTTCATGCAGTTGCGTGGCTTCTTCGAAATGTGCCGGCTCACCGTGCAGGGCGAGAAGTCCGACGCCGGCGTGTCCTCGTTCCAGGCCCTGGCCATGTCCATGGCCGGCCGCATGGGCATCGGCAACATCGCCGGCGTGGCCACCGCCATCGCCTTCGGCGGCCCCGGTGCGATCTTCTGGATGTGGGTGATGGGCTTCCTTGGGGCGTCCACCTCGTATGTCGAGTGCACCCTGGCGCAGATCTACAAGACCAAGGATGCCGACGGCCGCTACCGGGGTGGCCCGGCGTACTACATCGAAAAGGCCATGGGCCTGAAGTGGTACGCAATGGCCTTCGCCATGGCCACGATCGTGGCTGCCGGTTTCCTGATGCCGGGCGTGCAGGCCAATGCGATTGCCGACAGCATCATCAACTCCTGCCGTGGCGGCGCCCTGTGCGGACCGCTGGATGGCCAGTTCATGGGCATGGAATCGGTGCAGGCGCTCAAGCTCGGCATTGGCATCGTCGTGGCCCTGCTGCTGGGCGTGGTGATCTTCGGCGGCGTCAAGCGCATCGCCAACTTCGCCGAAGTGGTGGTGCCGTTCATGGCCGCCGGCTTCATCCTGATGGCCATCGTCATCATGATCCTCAACTACGAGCGCGTGCCGGACATGTTCCGTACCGTGTTCAGCAGCGCCTTCGGCGCCCACGCCGCGTTCGGCGCGATGATGGGCCTGGCGGTGGAGTGGGGTGTCAAGCGCGGCATCTACGCCAACGAAGCCGGCCAGGGTACCGGCCCGCACGCGGCTGCGGCCTCGGAGGTCTCGCACCCGGCCAAGCAGGGCTACGTGCAGGCCTTCGCCATCTACTTCGACACCATGATGGTGTGCACCGCCACCGCCTTCCTGATCCTGGCGGCCGGCACCTACAACGTGTACTCGCCCACGCCGGGCGCCGAACCGGTGTTCGCCGGCCTGGCCGGTGTGGCCGAAGGCGCGGGCTACGCACAGGCTGCGGTGGAAACCGTGCTGCCGGGCTGGGGCTCGGGCTTCGTGGCCATCGCGATCTTCTTCTTCGCCTTCACCACCATCATGGCCTATTACTACATGGCCGAAACCAACCTCAGCTACCTCAACCACAACCGCAAGCGCCCGCTCACCGTGCTGGCGCTGCGCCTGGGCATCATCGGCATGGTGGTGTTCGGCGCCTTCCACAACGCCAAGATGGCGTGGGCGCTGGGCGACATCGGCGTGGGCCTGATGGCGTGGTTGAACATCGTCGCGATCCTGATCGTGCAGAAGCCGGCCCTGATCGCCCTGCGCGATTACGAGCGCCAGAAGAAGCTCGGCCTGGATCCGACCTTCGACCCCGATGCCCTGGGCATCAAGAACGCCGATTTCTGGCGTCACCGCAAGCTGGAGCAGTCCCGTAGTGAATGATCCCTGGAAAAATGCCCGCCGCCCCTCCTCGCGACCGCCGCGGGCCACCCCGCTGCCGCCGCGCGAAGGCGGCACCCCGCCACCACCGGGGCGCGGCAACGACGAGCTGCGCCTGTACGGCTGGAATGCCGTGCAGGCGCTGTTCGAGCGCCGCCCGCAGGCGCTGCGCAAGCTGTACCTGGCCGAGGCGCTGATCCCGCGGCTGCAGCCGCTGTTGAAGTGGTGCGTGGCCAACCGTGTCGGCTATCGCGTGGTGGAAGAGGGTGACCTCAACAAGCTCGCCGCCACCACCCACCACGAAGGCGTGGTGGCCGACGTGCTGCGCGCCCCGATGCTGGAACTGGGCGAGTGGCTGGCCGGCCTGCCGGCCGACAAGCCGGCGCTGGCGCTGTGGCTGGATGGCGTGGGCAACCCGCACAACTTCGGCGCCATCCTGCGTTCGGCGGCGCACTTCGGCGTGGCCGGTCTGCTGCTGCCGCCCGATTCCACGCTGGCGTTGTCCGGTGCGGCGGCGCGTGTGGCTGAAGGCGGCGCCGAAGCGGTGCCGCTGGTGCGCCTGCCGGCACTGCCGCAGGCAATGGAAGCACTGCGTGCCGGCGGCTTCGGCCTGGCCGCCACGCTGGTGGAAGGCGGCGCGGACCTGTTCAAGGCCACCTTGCCGGCGCGGCTGGTGTATGTGATGGGCGCCGAAGGCGAGGGCATGGACCGTGCGTTGGCACAGACCTGCGACCTGCAGGTATCCATTCCCGGCAGTGGTGCGGTGGAAAGCCTCAACGTGGCATCGGCCACCGCCGTGTTGCTGTCGCACTGGTATGCACAGCGGTAACTTCGGGTAACGCTTGCGCGCTGCCCTGCGTGATGTGATCGACTTCTCCAAAGGAGTCGTGCCTACGGTGGATTCGGATTTTTCGCATAGTGCGCCGCGTTCTTGCTGCGTCACAGTGCAACGCGGCGCCGTACTGTGTAGGTGAGGAGAGACACCCACCCAGTGCGGCGCCGTTGTCCGGATCACGGTCTGTTCCGTGGCGCTCACCGCGTGGGGTGTGACGAATCCCGGTAGCCCGGCCGCTTGGCCGGGCTTTTTTTATGCGTTTTCCCGGTGCGCACGGGCGGAGTGCGACATTTCAGGCCTGTGCATGGGCGCCTGCGACGTGCGCGCGCAGTGACGTTCCGGGCCGCGCGCGATGGAAATCCGGAAGCGCGTTTCCTGCCGGGCATCCGCTGAAAAACGCCGTTGGCGTGATAGGCATTTTCGTGCGTGCGCCCGCGCACAGAACGCAAGATTCGCGTGATTTACCGATTTTTCCGAGATGACTTCCTGTGCAGATTGCCGGTGCGGCGGATTGGCCTGCCGCATCACTCTGTCACCAAGGAGGCATTCCATGACATTCGATGCGCTGCGTTCCCTGCGCCCGATTTCCTTCGCCCTGATCGCCGGCCTGCTGCCTGCTGCCGCCCAGGCTGCCGAGCACTCGCTGGACGGCGTCAATTTCATGGGGCCGCTGATCACCCCCAATCCGGCCGGCATGCCCAAAGGCAATCTCTTCGTCGAGCCGTACCTGATCCGCATCGATAGCGACCGCTACTTCGATGGCGACGGGCGCCGGCATGACAGCGACGGCCGCAGCGCCGCCTGGCTGACCGTGGTGCCGATCGCCTACGGCCTGGGTCAGCGCGTGACCGCGCAGGTCAACCTCAGCGCCTCGCGTGCCGAGACCGGCAGCGAGCGCAGCCGCGGCTTCCGCGCCGGCGATACCACCGCCATGGTGCAGTACCTGCTGCAGGCCCCGAACGAAGACGGCACCCGCCCGGCCATTTCGGTATCGCTGAGCCAGCGCTACGCCACCGGCAGCTATGACCGCATCGATGGCAACCCGCTCAATGCCCAGGGCGATGGCGTGCAGCGCACCACCTTCGGGCTCGGCATGCAGCAGGTGGTGTGGCTGCCCAACGGTCGCCCGCTGCGCTGGCGTGGCCAGCTCAGCGCCAGCCCGGCACCGGCGCGCGTGGCGATCAACGACCACAGCGTGTACGGCACCCCGGATGGCTTCCGCGGCAACATCGCGCCGGGTTCGCTGATCGGCCTCTCCGCGGCCGGTGAGTACAGCTTCGACTCGAAGTGGGTGGGCGTATTCGAGTTCGCCATCAGCCGCCAGAGCGACCGTCACCTGAGCGGCTACGCGCCCGCTGCCGACGGCACCATGCTGCGCATCGATGAGCGTCGCCCCGGCAGCCGCAACGTCACCCTTGCACCGGCGGTGCAGTACCACTTCAGTCCCAGCGTCGGGCTGATTGCCGGTGTGGAGTTCACGGTTGCGGGCCGCAATACCGGCAGCTACATCAACCCGCAGGTCGCCCTGGGCATGTTCTTCTGATGGCCCTCGATGAGATCGTCGCCCGCCTGCTGGGCATCGTCTGGAGTCCGGCGCTGGTCGGGCTGTGCCTGCTGGTGGGCCTGTACTTCAGCGTGCGCACCCGCTTCATCCAGCTGCGCGGGCTGCCGGAGATGCTCAAGCTGATGTTCCAGGGGCGCAGTTCGGCGGCGGGCGTGTCCTCGTTCCAGGCATTGAGCCTGTCGCTGTCCAGCCGCGTTGGCGTGGGCAACATCGCCGGCGTGGCGATGGCGATTGCCTACGGCGGGCCGGGTGCGATTTTCTGGATGTGGATCGTCGCCTTCCTCGGTGCCTCCAGCGCGTTCGTCGAATCCACCCTGGCGCAGATCTACAAGCAGCGCGACAGCAACGGCATGTACCGGGGTGGTCCGGCGTACTACATCGAAAAAGGCCTGGGCAAACGCTGGTACGCGGTGCTGTTCGCGCTCAGCACGGTGATCGGCTGCGGGCTGCTGCTGCCCGGTACGCAGTCCAACGCGATGGTCAGCGCGTTGGACGAGGCATGGGGCGCACCGGGCTGGGTCACCGCGGCCGGCATCGGCACGGTGGTCGCGATGGTGATCTTCGGCGGCGTGCGGCGCATCGCACAGGTGGCCCAGGTCATCGTGCCGTTCATGGCGCTGGGCTATCTGGTGGTGGCGGCCGTGGTGATGGCCCTGAACCTGGATGCGGTGCCGGAGATGTTCAGCATCATCCTGCGCAGTGCATTCGGCCAGGACGCCGCGTTCGGCGCCATGATCGGCACGGCCATCCAGTGGGGCGTGCGCCGTGGCGTGATGTCCAACGAAGCCGGCATGGGCAGCGGTGCGCATCCCGCTGCCGCAGCGGAAGTCTCCCACCCGGTGAAGCAGGGGCTGGTACAGGCCTGTTCGGTGTACATCGACACCATGGTGGTGTGCAGCGCCACCGCCTTCCTGATCCTGTCGGCCGGCACCTACAACGTGCATGATCCGGCCGCCCCGGCGCAGTGGATCGTGGCCAACGTACCGGGGCTGGAAGCGGGGCCGCGGTTCGTGCAGCAGGCGGTGGAATCGGCGTTGCCGGGCTTCGGGCGTTCGTTCATCGCCCTGGCGATCCTGCCGTTCGCCTTCACCACCATCCTGGCGCTGTACTACACGGCCGAAACCAACGTGGTCTACCTGCTGCGCAACCGCACCTCGCCGTGGGTGATGGCGTTGTTCCGGCTGGGCTTCCTGGGCGCCATGCTGTATTCGGCGTTGAACAGCGCCACGGTAGCGTGGTCGCTGGGCGATATCGGCGTGGGCCTGATGACCTGGCTCAACATCATCGCGCTGCTGCTATTGCAGAAACCGGCCCTGGCCGCACTGCGCGATTACGAAGCCTCACGCGGTGCAGGAAAGGACCCGGTGTACCGTCCCGACAACATCACGCTGCCGGCCAGCACGGTGTGGTTGCGGTAACCCGAAACGGAAACCGGCGGCAGACACCGCCGGTTTCCACATCATCCGCTTATTCGTTCGGCGGGGTGGTCGCCTTGGCTTCACTGCCGAAATTGCCATCGGCTTCGGCCGCCAGGTAGGCGAAGACCGTGTACGCCGCCACGTTCTGCGCCAGCGCCGCCGGTTCGATCTTGTCCAGCGTGTCGTCGGCGGTGTGGTGCAGGTTGAAGTAGTCGGTTCCGTCCTGCGCCAGCCACGCCCATGCGCCGCCCTTGGCGGCCAGTGGGCCGACATCGGGGCCCGGGCCACCCTTGTCCGGGGCGTATTCGATGCCCAGCGGCTTGAGCACCTCGGCAATCTGGGCGGTCGCCTCGCGCGAGCCTTCCGGGTTGGGCGAACCGGTGTTGAACGCATAGATGCGGCCGGCACCGAAGTCGCTCTCGGCGGCCAACTGGTGCAGCACGATGTCCTTGGCATGCGCTTCGGCGTAGGCCTTGCCGCCGTACAGACCCTGTTCCTCGTTGGCGAACGCCACCACGCGGATGCTGCGCTTGGGCGCCTGCTTGAGCTGGCCGATCAGGTGGCCGGCGGCCATGGTCAGCGCCACGCCGGCGCCATCGTCGATCGCGCCGGTGCCCAGGTCCCAGGAATCGAGGTGGCCACCAATGACCACCACTTCCTTGGGCAGGCTGCGCCCGGTGATCTCACCGATCACGTTGTACGAGGTGGCGGTGCCATCCCAGCCGCAATCCAGGCTGAGCTTGAGCTTGGTCGGCCCCAGCGCGACCAGCCGCGCCAGCTGGTTGGCATCGGGTACCGACAGCGCCGCCGACGGCACCGGCGTCAGGCCGTCATCGAAGCGGGTGATGCCGGTATGCGGCACGCGGTGCGAATCGGTACCGGCCGAACGCATCACGAAGCCCACCGCACCCTTGCGGATCGCCTCGGACGGGCCTTTGCTGCGCACCGCGCCGCCCTTGCCGTAGTCGCGGCCGTCGCGATAGGCGGTCATCTGGTAATCCACGAAGGCGATCTTGCCCTTGAGCGAGCCTTCCGGCGCGGCCTGCAGCGCGGCCAGGTCGGCAAAGCGCACCACCTCGGCCTCGACCGTACCGCCCGGGCTGCCGCCCAGCGCGGTAATGCTCAGCGGCTGTGCATGCTTGCCTACCACCTGCGCGTGTTCACTGCGGCGTTCCCACTTGGGGAAGGTCACCGGCTCTTTCCACACCTTGTCAAAGCCCAGTGCCTTGAACTTGGCTTCGGCCCAGGCCACCGCGCGGGCGTCGGCCTCGCTGCCGGCAATGCGCGGGCCGATCTCGGTCGTCAGCGATTCGACCACCTTCCAGCCGGTGTCGTCCTTCAGGGCCTGCTCGCGCAGTTCAGCAGCGGTGGCCAGCGATTTCGGCGGCAGGGTGGTGGTGCCCGTCGCCGCGAACGCCGGGGCGGCCAGCAGGGCGAGGGAAGATGCGATGGCAAGGACGCGGCGACGCATGGGACGGACTCCGGGGGGAACAGGGCGGAAGCCCACGAGCTTAGCAGCCTGCCCGCGCCGCACATGGGCGGGAGGTCATGATTGGGCGGATGCTGTTTTCCACCGGCGGGCAGGGCGACGACCAACGGTCGTCGCCTACCGGCGCGGAGCGGTAGGTACCGACCATTGGTCGGTACGCCATGCCAGGTAGGTACCGACCGTTGGTCGGTACGCCTTTTACCGCTTCAGGTTGTCCCGGATCTCCCGCAGCAGCACGATCTCTTCCTTTGGCGCCGCCGGTGCCGCTTCCTTCTTGCGCGCCAGGCGGTTGATCACCTTGACCACCATGAAGATCGCGAACGCCACGATCAGGAACTGCACCAGCGTATTGAGGAAATCGCCGTAGCCGATCACCACGGCAGGGATCTCCGTGCCATCGGCGGCCACGCGTGCCGGCGCCAGCGTCCACGCCAGTTCGGAGAAGTCCACCCGGCCAATGGCCCAGCCCAGCGGCGGCATGATGATCTTGTCCACCAGCGCGGTGACGATCTTGCCGAACGCAGCACCGATGACCACACCGACCGCCAGGTCGATGACGTTGCCACGCATGGCAAATTCCTTGAACTCAGTCAGCATTCCCATCGGGTTCTCCTGTAGCGGGGATAGCAAAGGTCGCCGCAGCGTAACGCGGCGCGTGTCGTCATCCGGCGATGATGCCGTGGCGTTCGGCCACGTTTTCCAGGCGCGCGCTGAAACGGTCGCCCGGCTTCAGTGCGGCCACGCCGGCCGGCGTACCCATGAACACCAGGTCGCCCGCACGCAGTGCCCACAGCTTGGACAGCTCGTGCAGGATCTCCGGCACGTTCCAGATCATCTGGTCCAGCAGTGACTGCTGGCGTACTTCGCCATTGATTTCCAGCGACAGGTTGAGCGCGGCAAGATCGCCCACTTCACCGGCCGGCACCAGTTCGCTGACCGGCGCGGAATGATCGAACCCCTTGGCCGAATCCCACGGGTGGCCCTTGGCCTTGGCCGCCGCCTGCAGGTCGCGGCGGGTCAGGTCCAGGCCTACGCCGTAGCCGAACACCAGCGCCTCGGCCTGGTCGAGCGGCAGCTCGCCGGCGGGCGCGTCACGGCCGATCGCCACCACCAGCTCCACTTCGTGGTGCAGGTCCTGGGTGGAAGGCGGGTAGGGGATCACATCGTCATGGCCAACCACGATCGCATCGGCCGGCTTGCTGAAGAACATCGGCCGGCCGCGGTCATCGGCGGCGGGCACCGCAGCACCCATTTCCTTGGCGTGGTCGGCGAAATTGCGGCCGACGCAGTAGATGCGGCGCACAGGAAACGTACCGCCACCAGCGACCGGAATGCGGGGTTGTTCGGGGGCCGGGATTACATCAGACATGCGCGCGTCCTGTGGGAAGGGGTCGCACGAGTGTATTCCGCCACGCCGCAAATCGAGTAGTGCCGACTGTTAGTCGGCAACCCAGCCAAACCCGGCAAACCGGCCAAACCCACTCAACGCGACAGCGGCAACGCCTGCTTGCGCACCACGCGGTACTCACCTTCCACCACCTGCGGATCGGCCGCACGCGCGGCCTGCTTCCGCGAAGCCAGCAGCTTCCACGCCACGCCGGCGATGATCATCGCCGCGCCCACGAACACACCCACGAACACCAGGGCGGCCAGGATCGCCAGACCCAACAGGCCCACCGCAACGCGCACCAACGGATGGCGCGGCTTGCGCGGCGCAAACAGGGAGCGGAACTGGTTGAACTGGAAGCGGTTGTACATGGCGGTTCTTTGGCTGAAGTCAGCGAGATGTCAGTATCCCGGCACTCTTTTGTCATTGAGTGAAAAACTCGTTAAACCGGGCCTGCGTTGATTTGAAATCAATGACTTGTGTTCATCGCAGAGCCAGCCAGATGAGGGCGTGAGACAATCGCGCACCGTGCCCTGGATGCTGTTTCCATGTCTGTTTCCGATGCCTCCGCAACTGCCCTGATCGCCCTGGAACGTATTGTCGACGGGGGATTTGCCGAGGCGGAAGGATGCATAGACGGCGACCACGAGTCGCTGGTGCTGTACCGCGACGGCGACGATGTGCGCGGCTGGCTCAACATCTGCCCCCATGCCGGGCGCCGGCTGGATTGGGCGCCGGGCCAGTTCCTCAAGAGCAAGGCCGGCGAGCTGGTCTGCGCCGCGCATGGCGCGTCGTTCTCGCTGACCGATGGCGAATGCGTAGCGGGCCCGTGCAAGGGCGACCGGTTGCGGAGCGTGGCGCTGGAAGTGCGGGACGGGCAGGTTTTCCTGGCGTGAGGCATGCCGACCAACGGTCGGCATCTACCCGTTCCATGCCGACCAACGGTCGGCATCTACCGGTAGGTACCGACCGTTGGTCGGTACACCACTCAGAACATCAGGTTGATCATCGCCACCACCACGATGGTGTAGATCAACGACAACGGCGCGCCGACCCGCCACAACTCACGCGGGGTGTAGTTGGCCGGTCCGGTGATCATCGAAATCACCGGGTTTGAAGCGGTCATCAGGTTGTTGGACGCCGACAGCGCCACGATCAGCGCGAACGCGGTCGGGCTGCCGCCGGCCGCCAGCGCCAGGTTCACGGCAATGGGCACCATCACGATGGTCGCGCCTACATGGCTGATCACCAGCGAAAACACCGTGGTCAGAAGCGCCAGCGCGATTTCCAGCACCCACACCGGAATGCCGGTAGGCAGGCGGTCGATGGTGTGCCCGGCCACCCAGGCCGCCGCGCCGCTGCTGTCCATCGCCCAGCCCAGCGGAATCAGCCCGGCCATCATGAACACCGTCTTCCAGTTGATCGAGGCATACGCCTCGTCCATGCGCAGCACGCCGGTGAGCAGCATGCCGGCCACGCCGGTCATCAGGGTCAATGCCACCGGCAGCTTCGACGTGAGCGCGATCAGGATGGTGATGGCGAAGATCGACATGGCGATCTTGAACTTGTGCGGGCGCTGTTCGCCCTTCGGGTAATCGGTGACCACCACGAAGTCGCGGCTCTTGGCGGCCTGGGCCAGGTCGGTCCAGATGCTGTGGAACACCAGCATGTCGCCGGCGCGTAGCGGCACGTTGCGCACGTCCTCGCGGATCACCTGCTTGTCGCGGTTGATCGCCAGCAGGCTGATGCCGCGCTGCTTGCGCAGGCGCAGGTCCGAGGCGCTCTTGCCGATCACCTCGGAGGTGGGCGGAATCACCGCCTCGGAAATGCCCGCGCGGCTGGGGTTGAACAGGTCGCCCAGGTGCTTCAGCCGCGAAGACATGCGCAGGAACTGGTTCTGGGCGAAATCGCCTACCTGCTGGCGGCTGCCCATCACGCCCAGCACGCTGCCCACCCAGATCCGCATTTCCGCCGGCGGTGCCAGCCGGGTGTCGTTGCCGGTCTTGAGCGCCAGCATCAGCGGCGCATCGTGCAGGTTCTCGGCCTCGCCCAGGGTCATGCCCACCAGCGGGCTTTCGGCGCTGACCACCAGCTCGAACACATCGCCATCGATCCCGTAGGTCTTGGCGAAGTAGCTTTCCGTGCGGGCCGGGGTGACGCCGTCGTTGGCCAGCGTTTCTTCCTCCACCAGCTTGCGGTCGCCGAAGTAACGGAAGTACAGCAGCGACGCGGCCAGCAGCGCCAGGCCGATCGGCAGCGGCGCAAACATGCGCAGCGGTTCGATCGTGGCCAGGCCCGAAGGAAGATTGTTGTTGGCCGAGGCCAGCAGATCGTTGAGCAGGATCAGCGGCGAATTGCCGACCATGGTCAGCGCGCCGCCCATCACGATCGCCGCGGCAATCGGCAGCAGCAGGCGCTGCAGGGTCAGCCCGGTGCGCGCCACCAGCCGCGAGGCCACCGGCAGGTACAGTGCCATCACCGATGGGTTCTGCATGAACGACGAATTCAACCCGGCAATGGCCGTGGTCATCATCAGCAAGCGGGTTTCAACGCCATGTCCGCGCCGCAGCAGCCACGCCGCCAGCCTGTTCAGCGCCCCGGTGCGATCCAGGCCGGCACCGAGGATGGTGGTGGCGATGATGCTCATCACCGCGTTACCCGAGAAACCGCCGAAGATTTCCTCCGGCGCGATCAGGCCAGTCACGCCCAGCACCACCAGCACCACCAGCGCCACCACGTCGGCGCGGATGCGCTCGAACAGGAACATCGCCATCGTGAAGCCGACCAGCCCCAGGACGAGCTTCATGTCGGTGGTCAGCGTCAGCGTGGTGTCCATGGGGTAACGCGGTTCCTTGGATAGGGATCAGGTACGGTCGTACAACAGGTCCCACACCCCGTGGCCCAGCTTCTGGCCGCGGGTTTCGAAGTGCGTCTGCGGCCGCCACGCCGGCCGCTCCACCTGGCCGCGCGGACCGGCGCGGTTGACCAGCCCCGGGGTGGCGTCCAGCACCTCCCACATCTGCTCGGCATAGTCTTCCCAGTCGGTGGCGCAGTGCAGCCGGCCACCCACGCGCAGCTTGCGCACCAGCAGTTCCGCAAACCCCGGCTGGATCAGGCGGCGCTTGTTGTGGCGCTTCTTGTGCCACGGGTCCGGGAAATAGATGCGCACTTCATCCAGCGCGCCATCGGCGATTTCCTTTTCCAGCACCTCCACCGCATCGTGGTGGTACAGGCGCACGTGGTCGGCGTTGTCGTCGGCCAGTGCATTGAGCAGCCGGCCCACGCCGGGTGCGTGCACCTCCAGCCCGATGTAATCGCGGCTCGGATCCTGCTGCGCGGCAAAGCGCAGCGCGGCGCCGTTGCCGAAGCCGATCTCCAGCACCTTCAGCGCATCGCGCCCGAAGGTGGCATCCAGGTCGCGCGGCTCGCCGGTGAAGTCCAGGCCAAAGCGCGGCCAGCGGTCGTCGAACGCGCGCTGCTGGGCGGGGGTGAAGCGGCCCTGGCGCAGCACGAAGCTGCGCACCTCGCGGCGGCCTTCGGTGACGGTGAAGGGTTTGGGCGGCGCCTTGGCGCCCGCGCTGTCGAAGGGATTGGTCATCAGCCGATCAACCCGTCCACCGGCGAAGACGCGCTCGCATAGCGCTTGCGCGGAATGCGCCCGGCCAGGAACGCCTCGCGCCCGGCTTCAACCGCCTTGCGCATCGCGCTGGCCATCAACACAGGGTTGCGCGCGCCGGCAATGGCGGTGTTCATCAGCACGCCGTCGCAGCCCAGCTCCATCGCAATGGCCGCATCCGACGCGGTGCCCACGCCGGCATCGACGATGATCGGCACCTTGGCGCTTTCGATGATTTCCAGCAGGTTGTACCTGTTCTGGATGCCCAGCCCCGAGCCGATCGGTGCGGCCAGCGGCATCACCGCCACGCAGCCGATCTCTTCCAGCCGCTTCGCCAGGATCGGGTCATCGGAGGTGTAGACCATCACCTCGAAGCCGTCCTTGACCAGCGTTTCGGCGGCCTTGAGGGTCTGCACCACGTCCGGGTACAGCGTCTTCTGGTCGCCCAGCACTTCCAGCTTGGTCAGGTTGTGGCCATCGAGCAGTTCGCGCGCCAGCCGGCAGGTACGCACCGCGTCTTCGGCGGTGTAGCAGCCAGCGGTGTTGGGCAGGATGGTGTAGCGGTCCGGCGGCAGCACGTCCAGCAGGTTCGGTTCGCCCGGGTTCTGCCCGATGTTCGTGCGGCGGATCGCCACGGTGACGATCTGGGCCCCGGCCGCCTCGGTGGCGATGCGGGTTTCGTCCAGGTCCTTGAACTTGCCGGTCCCGGTCAGCAGCCGGGAAGCGTAGGTCTTGCCGGCGATCACCAGCGAATCGGGGGAAGAATGAGCAGTCATAAGCGAATTATCACACAGCCCACTGCCGCACAGACCCGGTAGCGCCGGCCGTTGGCCGACCCACGCGGACCGTGAATCGTCACCCGCCGCCCAACGCGTGCACGATCTCGACCACGTCGCCATCCTCGAGCACGTGGGTCGCGTGCAGGCTGCGGGTAACGATTTCGGCATTGATCTCCACCGCTACCCGGCGCTCGGTGAGGTGTTCGGCCTGAAGCAGGTCCAGCACGGTGGCACTTTGCGGAAGCTGGCGGGGTTCGCCGTTGAGCGTGATGTTGACGAAGTTCATGGCGCGATTGTCCCCCAAAGTCGTCACTTCTGCGTACCCTTGCGCCCCCACCGATGCCCGTCCCGGCCCGTGGTGTCTGACGTCTGCGTGCCCTTGGCACCGGCCATGCCGCAGCGCAGCGTGATGTCGCCGGGGTGCAGTGGAACCATGGCACCGTGCGCCGCCGTACGTCGGCCGTCATCACCCAAAAAGGAGTTTTTTCCATGCTGCTCAGCAAGCGTCCCCTGCGTTCCCTGATGGCCGTGGCCATCGCCCTGGCCGCCGTGCCGGCGATGGCGCAGTCGCCCTATTCGAAGACCATCTTCATCGGCGACAGCCTGACCGACCAGGGCTACTTCCGCCCGCTGCTGCCGGCCTCCGTGCAGCCGGTCACCGGCCAGTTCACCACCAACCCGGGTTGGGTATGGGCGCAGTACGTGGCCGACTACTACGGCACCAACGCCACTGCGCACGGCAACGGCCAGAATGGTGACAACTACGCCATCGGCGGCGCCCGCGTCGGCGTGGACACCACCCAGACGCTGGCCCCGGGCACCCCGGCCATTCCGGTCTACTCGCTCAAGACCCAGACCGCGCAGTACCTGGCCGCGAACGGCGGCAAGGCCGACGCCAACGCCCTGTACACCGTGTGGGGCGGTGCCAACGACCTGTTCGCCATCCAGGCCGGCGCACCGCTGCAGGCCACCCTTGGCGCGGCCGTGACCGACCAGGTCGGCATCGTGGGTACCCTCAAGGGCGCCGGCGCGCAGTACATCGTCGTGCCGACCCTGCCCGACATCGGCCTGACCCCGGCCGCACGCGCCGGTGGCGCGGTGGGCATGGCGCAGGGCACCGCGCTGGCCAAGGCCTACAACGACGCGCTGTTCGGTGGCCTGAAGGCTGCCGGCCTGCAGGTCATCCCGGTGGATACCTTCCACATCCTGCAGGAAATCGTCGCCAGCCCGGCCACTTACGGCTTCATCAACGTCACCAGCCCGGCCTGCACCACCGCCTCGTCGCTGACCTGCAACCCGACCGCCTACGCCAACCCGAACGCGGCCAACAACTACGTGTTCGCCGACGGCGTGCACCCCACCACCGCCACCCACCAAATGCTGGGTGAGTACACCCTGTCGATCCTGGAAGCCCCGCGCAACCAGCAGATCCTGACCCACTCGGCGCAGACCGTGGGCCGTGCGCGCGCCGACCAGGTCAGCGGGCACCTCGACGGCCGTCCGGCCGATGGCCTGAGCTGGTGGGGTGGCCTGCGCGGCGACATGCAGCGCTACGACCACGCTGACCTGTACGACGGCCTGGCCCCGGCCGGTCTGTTTGGTATCGACTGGGCCCACGACGGCATGGTCGTCGGCGGCTTCGCCGGCTATGGCCGCATGGATGCCGACTTCGGCAACAGCAAGGGCGATTTCACCCAGTCCGACACCACCCTGGGCCTGTTCGCGGGTTGGTACGGCGAAAAGACCTGGGTCACCGGCCAGATCAGCTACAGCTGGCTGGACTATGACGTGACCCGCCGCGTGCAGCTGGGCCCGGCCGAGCGCACCCACACCGGTTCGCCGGAAGGCAGCAACCTCACCGCCGCCCTGAACGCCGGTTACGAATTCGGCACCGAAGGTGGCTTCCGCCACGGCCCGGTGGCCGCGGTGATCTGGCAGCAGGTCAAGCTGGATGGCTACGTGGAATCCAACCCGAGCGCCACCGCGCTGGGCTACGGCAACCAGGACACCGACTCCACCGTGGGCCGCGTCGGCTGGCAGGCCCGCTTCGACGGCGGCAGCGTCAAGCCGTACGTGCAGGTCACCTACGACCACGAGTTCGAAGACGGCAAGCAGGCCAGCGCCTGGCTGCAGACCATGCCGGACGTGGGCATGTACAAGGTGCCGGGCCTGGAGTTCGACAAGAACTACGCCACCGCCGTGCTCGGTGCGCGCATGAGCATGTTCGGCCTGAACAGCAATGTCGGCATGAGCACCACTGCGGCACAGAAGCGGGCACGCGACATCAGCCTGTTCGCCACGGTGAGCGGCAGCTTCTAAGCCGGAAGCCGGCGTTGCACGGCCAAATCGCCGTGCACCCACCCGGTAGGGCACGACCGTTGGTCGTGCCGAAAGCAACGGGCGGCCGCAAACCGCCCGTTGCCTTTTAACCCCCCGGGCAACTAAACTTCCCCGACACCAAGCGGGTGTAGCTCAATGGTAGAGCTGTAGCTTCCCAAGCTACTGACGAGGGTTCGATTCCCTTCACCCGCTCCATGTCTCCCAAGCGTCGCGGTGTTTTCGCCCGCTCCGCAATCTCAGGCCCGCTCCGCAATTGACCGCGTTGGAGTCGCCTTCGAACCCCTCTTCTTCATCACATAGATCTCCGTCGTCGTCACCGACGAATGGCCGAGCTGTGCCTGCGCTTGGCGAATGTCCTGGGCAGAATCGGCCTTGTCCGTGCCGGCCTTCGCGCGCAGATCGCGGAACTGGAAGTCCGCGCTCTTGACCCCGGCGTCCCTGCGGGCCTTGTCGAACCGGTAGCGGAGCGCGGCTCGCCCGAGCGCCAAACCGCTGTCATCAACGATCAGCCGCGTGCTGTACGGCTTCCCCCTGCCATTCGGCAGCTTGGCCTGCTTGCGCGCCGCGATGCGGTTCAGCAGCGCGGCGAGCTCCCCCGTCACCTCCATCGTCACCTTGTTGTCGGACTTCGCCTGCTGAATGACCAGGCCGCGCGCTGTGATGTGCCGAACGTCCATGGCCCAGGCATCGCCGACACGCTGCCCGGTCAGGTAGGCAAGGTCCATGGCGTCGCGCAGTGCTGCGTCGGCGTGCTGGTACACCGCCTGGAATACCTCGTCCTCAACATAGACCACTCGCCCGGTCTCCTTATTGCGGCGGATGCCCTCACAGGGGGTGGGCAGGTCGGCTACGCCATTGCCACGCGCCCAGTTCCAAATATGCGAGAACAGTAGACCTCTCGATTGGCAATCACCTTGGACGGACGCCAGTCCAGGTACTGCCTGATGTTGATCGGGCGTATGACTTCGAACGGCGCCGGTGCACGTCGAAGAAGCTTAGAAGCGCGCTGATGCACCGGTTGTTTAGCCGCTAGGTGCTGAGCGCCTTGGTGGGGACAACTTCCGCCTGGTAGCGCTGGGCGACGAGGCGGAACGTCACGACAGCGGCTGCCGGGATCGTGCTGGCGTGCTCAAACTCCGCCCACTTCTTGATCGCCACGCCGTAGTCGCTCCCGAGGGGCGTATCCTTGCGCGGCTTGCCGCAGCGGTCGTAGTAGTAGTGGATCACGCCCGACTTTTGCCCGCGCGAGCGGACCCGGGGGATTGCCCCCGGCTTCTTCGGCTTCCTTCCCCATCACGCTACCTTGCTGGGGTCCATGTCGGTGGCTGCTTGGCAGCTGCAGCCGTTCCTTCAACGCTGGAGCGCAGCACGACCGGCCAGTCGTAGGCGTCTAGGTAGTGCGTGATTCCATTTTTTCGCAGAAATGCAGCTTGGCGCGCGCGCTTGGGGAGTGCGGCACAGGCTGGCGATCTCGTCGCGGGATAGGATTATTTCAACCATTGGCCGCCCTCCCTTCGCCCGTCATCGGCAGGCGCATCTGGATAACGTTGTCCGCTGGCGAAACGGTCGCGGGCAGCACCTTCCTAGCGGTACGGGGAGCGCGGTTGAGCCGCCGCCATTCGGCCAAGGCGGCGTCCGGCTCGGCGTGCTTGCCGGTAGCCCGGCAGCGGCATTCGACCAGATGGCCCCCCCGGCGGCGAGTCCGCGCAGATCGTGGATATGGCGCGCGCTGTGACCGGCGGCGCAGGGCGGAAGCGGCTCGGGGTGCCTGATGTGTCTTTGCGTCATATGTTTTTCCACTTGGATGTTGCCACGGCTTAGTCGGCCACACGCGGTGCCTGAGCCTGCGTGGTCAGGTTTGGCGAACCCACGCCGCTGGATGCAGAAAGGGGTAGCATCTGAGAGGACATTCCCCGACCTCGATATGATTTATGGCTTTCGCGCCCCACATCCCGCACGGAGGTCAGTCTTTTCACCTTCGCTCTTGGCAGGACTTGGTCGCCAAACTTACATTTGAGACGGAGGAATTTGAGCGGACCCGTTTGATTGATCGTGAGGCGGAGTTC
>NZ_JAGXKC010000360.1:0-280 GCF_019091045.1 Stenotrophomonas sp. GbtcB23
GGTTGCCGAGATGGTAGACGATCTCGATGTCCTGCCGGGCGGCATGGAAGACCTTGACGACCGAAGGGTTCGCCATCAGTGCGAAGAAGGGCTTGAGGTCCAGTCCCTTGGCGAGAGGATCGACCAGTACTTCGACGGTCGGGCTCGCCATCTGGATCAGGCAGAGTTCCGGCCAGAAGGTCGTTTCCCTGAGGAATTCGGTATCGATGGTGATGAAGTCCGATTGGGCCAGCTTGGCGCAGGCTTCCTCGAGTGCGGCTGTTGTTTCGATCATTGTTAC
>NZ_JAGXKC010000361.1:0-280 GCF_019091045.1 Stenotrophomonas sp. GbtcB23
TGATCCTGGGGCCGGTCGGCATCGGCCGGCGCACCCTGCCCGTCCTCGCCGCACTGTTCGAGAACTCGAGGCCCGATGGCGTGGTGCTGATCCCGCCGCTGTCCGACGATGCGGTGGTGCTGGCGTACCTGGAAGACAACGAGATTCCGTTTACCGGCATCGCACCGCGCCATCCCGAAGGGCGCATCGGCGTGCGCATGGACGAAAACACCGCAGTGGTGGAACTGATCGGCCATCTGGTCGCGCAGGGCCACCGTCGCATCGCCCACATCAAGGGCCC
>NZ_JAGXKC010000362.1:0-279 GCF_019091045.1 Stenotrophomonas sp. GbtcB23
CCGTCATCCTGGCCGGGTTGTTTCCGCTGTTCGTTGGTGCCGGTGCCGGCTCGGAGGTCATGCAACGTATCGCCGCGCCGATGCTGGGTGGCATGCCCACCGCACCGGTGCTCTCTATGGTGGTGATTCCCGCAGCGTTCTATCTGGTGCGGCGACGTGGATTGCGCGCGGCGCGGGGCGACCAATGAGAGATAGACTGAGCACCTGAGGTCCGTCCCCACAAATGACGCGAGTCATGGAAGAAGTCATGACTGGCGTTAAAGGGTAGAGTACCGCCTA
>NZ_JAGXKC010000363.1:0-279 GCF_019091045.1 Stenotrophomonas sp. GbtcB23
GTTTCACCCATCTTGCCGTCACCCTTCTCGTGGTCCATCACAGCCCACTCGGCGACGGTGACCTCCCCGCGCAACCGAGGAATTCCCACGTAAGCAGCTTTTGCTTCCAGACTGGACAGGACACAGCCACTAAGGCGCACGACCAACGCCAGCCACAATGCCGCAGGATCGAACCCGGCGCGCAGCGCTGCAGACACGAGCGCCTCCACCATCAGCCTGCGATTGTCATCAACCGGCTCGAGCTCGGGCCTGGACGCTGCGAAGGTGTACCCGAGCACC
>NZ_JAGXKC010000364.1:0-279 GCF_019091045.1 Stenotrophomonas sp. GbtcB23
CCGCCCCCGGCACGGGCGACCCCGGTGCGACGGTTGAGGTGAAGACCCCTGCCGGCGACGTGATCGGCACGGCGACGGTGGGCGAGGACGGCACGTTCACGGTGCCGCTCGATCCGGCGCAGACCAATGGCGAGGAGCTTGAGGTCGTGGCGAAGGACCCGCCCGGCAACGAGTCGCCACCGGTCACGGTCGAGGCGCCTGACATCACGGATCCGGTCGCTCCGACCGATCTGGTGGTCAGCCCGGACGGCACGGGGGTCACCGGCACGGGCGAGCCCG
>NZ_JAGXKC010000365.1:0-279 GCF_019091045.1 Stenotrophomonas sp. GbtcB23
GTTGGAGCTCGATGCCTTTGCCAAGGCGCGGCTAGGCTGGCGATTTGTCGGTGTTGATCCCTCACTTCCGATGCTCGAGCTTGCAGGGGGGTCCCTCGGTGCGACCGAGTCGCGCGCGTTGCTGGTGGAGGGCCTCATCGAGGATGCGCCGGTGCGGGAGTTCGATGGCGCCGCTTGCCTCCTGACGCTTCACTTCCTTGACCCTGATACGCGGCTGCAGACCCTGCGTGGGCTGTTCCAGCGCCTTCGGCCCGGAGGTGTGCTCGTGGTAGCCCATCA
>NZ_JAGXKC010000366.1:0-279 GCF_019091045.1 Stenotrophomonas sp. GbtcB23
CGGGCCGGAAGGACGGCGCTCCTGCTTGTGCTGCTCGGTTGGCTTATCCCAGGCTCCACGACTGCTGCGGTTGCGCATTGGCAGCAATGGGCTCCTTTGGTTATCGGATTCTTCCCAGCAATCCCTTGCGTCTACGATCTGTGGGTCGGGTCACCGATCCGCAGGGAGGTTCGTATGCCAGAACTGGCACAAAGACTCTACAGAGAGGGGCGCGGCGGTCCCCTAACCCATCCCGGCGCCAAGTCCTAGCGCTCCACCGACGCGGAACCCGCGTCCATG
>NZ_JAGXKC010000367.1:0-278 GCF_019091045.1 Stenotrophomonas sp. GbtcB23
CGACCCTGAAGCGTCCTAGGCGAATTTCCGGCAGCGGATCTTTCTTGGCGGCTTCCAGCCAGCCGCGCGCGCCGGGCGAGTCCAGCTTGTTGACCTCCACCATGGTGTGGGCAAGTCTCGCCGCGTAGTACCTGATCTGTGGAATAGCCTCGCGAGGCACTGACTCATCGCTACGAGAGCGACCGTAGCTAAGGTCGCCCAAAAGCTCAGCGAGAGCAATGTCGATCAGGGCCAACGTTCTCCCATTAGCGTAACGGCGCCAGGCATGTTCCGGTAGA
>NZ_JAGXKC010000368.1:0-278 GCF_019091045.1 Stenotrophomonas sp. GbtcB23
GTCGCTAAGTTCAAGTGCTTGAAGAGGTCTTACCTCGCTACCGCCCTGGCCATTGCACCTTGGATGGCGCTCATTACCCTGCTGCCACCGCCTGTAAAGTAGCAGCACGCTATCGATCCGGTAAAGTCGGCACCATGGCACCTTGATTGAATGAATCCCCCTCGAATCAGGTGGGGGCGTCACCCCTTGGCAGCCATTGCATGTGGCTTTCGGGAAACAAGAGGGCCGACGGTCGCCAGGGTCTTTCCCTCATACAGTCCTCATCCATCGCCATTGCA
>NZ_JAGXKC010000369.1:0-278 GCF_019091045.1 Stenotrophomonas sp. GbtcB23
AGCTTGGACAGGCGCTGACCCACTCGCCCCCGTCGTTTGCCTACTACATGTTACCCACGCGTGCCGGTGAACTGATGGTCGGGGGCCTCGCCTATTGGCTGACTACCGACATCAAGAAGATACCGTCAGTGCTGGGGTTCCTGGCAAGCCTGGTCGGCGTTGCGTTGGTAGGGCTGTCCATTGTGTCCCTCGACGAGTCGAGCGGATTCCCCGGTTACGCGGCCCTTCTTCCTACGCTGGGAACGGCGCTCCTGCTGTACACGGGCAGCGTAGATCGC